>JANQPW010000207.1 GCA_028285285.1 Silvanigrellales bacterium | reverse complement strand
GGGCGTGCCCTTCCAAAAACAGTTGCTGTCTTGCGGCCTTTCTTTGGGCGTTTGCGTTTTTTTCGTGGGGGCGCACTCCATTGGCCTCGTGAAAGCCCTCGGGTGGCGAGCAGTTTGTCGCATTTTGGACCTCTCAGCAGCACGTCGGAGTCACCGCCTCGTTTTTCCTTTAAGGGAGCTTCACCGCATCTCGAGCCCTTTGGAGTGGGAGCCTCCAGCCCAACTCATCTGAAGTTTGTCGCAACGGGCCCCCAGTTGAACGGGTTACCTGAAAAGGCTCGCGTGGCTCTGCTCATGCGACCGTTTGTGCCTGGTCGCGGTTTGCTCAGCCTTGATGGCACGCTTGTGGAACGCTTCAGGAGGGCTCTTAAAGCGCGGTTCATCAACTCGAAGGCTTTTGTGCCTGTGCTCACCGACCAGTTGAGATATCTTCAGGATCTCCCAGCGGGAGCGCCTCTGCGTTGGTCGCGAAGCCCACTTGAAGTGGAATGGGATCTGATTCTTGAGATCGCTTGGGAACAAGGTCAGCTTCAGGGGAGGTGGGTAGACCGAAACGGCGAAATTCGAGGGCATCTGAGGCTGCCGTTACCCCGTAGCAGCCCCCCTGAAGTGTTTGCGCGGCAAGTCTTTCAAGGGGTGCTTTCACAGTTCCCTGACGAACTTTGGGGCCGCGTGCAGGCCGCCGCTTCTGGGGTGTTGATGGAACCTGTTTCGCTAAAATTTGTTCACGGACAGGTAGTCGTGGGATCTCGTTTTGACGTTATGGTTTGGCAAGGTGAAGAGTTTCGAAGGTGGGGAGAGACAAAGGTCACTGACCTTTCCACAGGAAAAATTCACTTTGCGCCCGTTTCTGTTGGCCCTGGGGAGTCTCTCAGACCACCCTTTGGCGTGTTGTTGCGGCGTCAGAGCAGCTTTGCTGCCCATCAATCCCTTCAAGCCAGGGGAACAAACTCTCCTGATCAGCTGTAGAATCTGCCGTCTCTGTCAAGGGGTCCTCGTTTTTGCGCAGGCGCGGCCGCTAAACTCAGAGCAGAGGCTCTATGAACAAAGTCAAACACACAGCACTCCAAATTCTTGCGTGGACCAGCTCTACTGTGGCCGTTGCGGCAGACGAAGCTGAGAATGTGCTTGATATTCCCATCTCTTCCCCCGGGCAGTCTTCTCCTGTGCGGGAAACAAGACAGTCGGCCCCTCGGCTCGCGCCGAAGATGACCGTGGCCGTGCCCTCTGTGCGCCGTGTTGGTGGCCTTTCCGTGCAACACAACGTCGAGGTCTTTCGGGATGCTCAAGCTGAGCAGTCTGGGAGCCTTCAGGGCTTTGTGGCGGAGCCGTTGGTGGGTGACCAGGTCGGGGTTCGTCTGTCTGTGCTCCTTGAGCAATCTGCGACTGTGTCGGGTCGGTTCTGGTACCTCCAGCCGCTGTCAACCGCAGATCTTGAACAAGATCTTTCCGCGCGACTTCGGGCGCAAAAACGGTACCAGGTTGATTCTTGGGCGCGCTTTTCTGTGAACTTTGAACCCGACCACACAGAAATTCGCGGGAGCCTTCACAGCACCGATCTGAAGCATGTGTTGGTCTCCGAAAGCCTTTTTGCACCGGCTTTGGCATCGGAAGAGGACATTGCCGCGGCCTTTTTGAAGATTTGGGCGCGCTTCGGGCGTTCTCTCGGGCACATGGCTTCGGTGACCTGGCAGTCGTCCAATTTGGTGAGTCTTGATCTGGGCCATCCACTGCTGAGTGTGGGCGATGAGCTCGTGGTGGGCCGTAACTTCGTTGCACGCTCACACCCCGTAACGGGTGAAATTCTTGAGGTGAGACAGGAAGAACTGGCTGAGATCCGGGTGCTGGAAACAGAATCAGCGAGTTCCTTGGCGCAAATCACCCGAGCTCGTCAGTCATCGTTGAATTTGGCGCTGCAGGGTCTTCAGGTGTGGAAGCGCAGCTCTTCTCGAAGTCTGGTTTCTCCCACCGAACTGGGAAAGGAAGTGACTCGAGGGGCTGCTCCGCGGGGTTTTGCTTTTCAGGCCCCTCCAGAAGAACAGACACCTCCCACACACATTCCGCCGGTTGGTCACGAGTTGACTGACCAAGAGCCGGCCAGTGCCGGTTCTGTTTCGCCCAAACCGTCCGTTCAACCCAGCCCCCAAGCTCCCTCGCCACCAACTGCAGGCCCTGCCGGAACGGGCGAAGAACCGCTGGCGCCATCACCCTTTGCTTCAGATGAGTCTTCTCCAGCACAAGGCGACGATCTCGTTGAGGCCCTTCTCGCTCCAGAAACGTGGAAGATGCGCAATGCTTTCATTGGCGTGGGCCAAAGTTGGGGCACCTTTGACACAAGTCCGTGCCCCAACTCCCCCTGCGATCGTTTCTCAGGCTTTCCAGGAACGGGCCTCAATCTCTTGGCAGGAGGGGTGGATTTTTCTCTCACCCCAGAAGCTTCGTTGGAAATTCTTGCGGAAGCCAATGTCTTTTCCGGTAACGATGTGAAAGGTTACGAATGGACTTCAAAATCCTTACTCATGAATCACGCCAGTTCCATTGGGCGTGATCGGCTTTCGATTTTAGCTGGCCCCGAAGTTTCATTTGGCTCTGTTGA
>JANQPW010000206.1 GCA_028285285.1 Silvanigrellales bacterium | reverse complement strand
TATAGAACCCGACATGGAGTCGGGTTGTCTTTTGACCTACACCTCTGGAACAACAGGAAACCCCAAAGCCGTTGCGCTTTCGTATCGCAATGTCTTTTTCGTCTCGAGCGCTCTCAGTCAAGGTCGTTACTGTGGAACAGACGACCGATTTGTTTCTATATTGCCCTTAAATCACACTTTTGAACTGCAAAACGGCATCCTCACGCCGCTGCGATGCGGTTCAAGCGTCACATTTGTGAAAAGCATTTTTCCACAAGACATCAGTCAAACTCTCGAAAGAGTAAAAGCCACACGCATGACATGTGTTCCGCTTTTCCTCAAAGTCCTACGTAAGACCATTGAGTCTCAGCTCTCGCGCCAGCCCAAACCCCTTCGGGCCATCGTTCGATTGTTGCAAGCAACGGCCAAGCGTGTCCCCAGCCACGCGGTGCGGAGATGGCTCATGTGGCCGGTGAATCGCACATGGGGAGGGCGTCTTCAGGCTTTTTTTGTGGGTGGCGCACCATTGCCCGTCGGAACGGCAAAGTACTTCGATGACATGGGAATCCACGTCCTCCAAGGCTACGGACTCTCTGAAACAGGCCCAAACATTGCCTCGAACACCTTCACAAACAATCGCATCGGCTCTGTGGGGCAGCCTCTGCCAGGCGTGGAAGTTTATATTGAGAAAGAAAACCCCAAAGATAAGGTGGGAGAAATCCTTGTTCGAGGTGCAAACATTATGGTTGGGTATCACAAAAACCCAACCGCGACGAAAGACGTGATCGACTCAAAGAACGTGTTTCGCACAGGGGACCTCGGTTACCTTGACAACGACTCCTACCTCTACATCACCGGCCGAAAAAAGAACCTTGTGGTTCTCGGTGGAGGCAAAAAAGTCTATCCGGAAGAACTCGAAGAACATCTCGACAAACTCGACTACATTGAAGAAGCCGCTGTGTTTGGGCACAGCAACGGTTCTTTTGATTCTGAAACCATTGTGGCGGTTGTGAAAATCGACTCAAAATTTGCGGCCGAAGTGGAAAAAGACGGAAATGATCCTGAGTCTCACTTCCGAAAAGACATTCAAAAGCACTTTGAACTCCTGACCGACTTCAAACGACCGCAAAACATTGTGATTGTGCAAGAACCGCTTCCAAAAACCTCCACGCGCAAGGTGAAGGTCAGAGAGGTCAAAGTGCAGTTAGGGCTTGTGACTCCTCGGGAAATCGCTGGCCAGAACTAGTCCAAACACGAGAAGGAAATGGAATGGAAAACTCAACTCTTTTTATAGGCCTTTTTAACTTCATTCTTATTGCCATCTTGCCAAAGATCTTCTTCCGCTCAGACGGCGAGTTCAACCTCAAGTGGTTCGTGACGGGTTCACCCTATTTTTTCGCTCCACTCCTTTTGATTCTTGCAAAACTCGGTGTTCTGCCTAAGGCACTCGACTACCACGATTTTCTGAATTTCCCGCTCGACGTGCTGGGCGTTGCCCTTTTTGCGGGGTCATTCGCTCTCATGGGAATGACTCTCGGAACTCATCGAGTTCCGCTGGCACTGTGGCACCAAGAAAACGACGCACCAAAGTCTATTGTGACCTACGGAGCGTACGCTAAGTTTCGCCATCCCTTCTACACGAGTTTTCTCATGAGCTTGATCGCCACACTCCTTATTGCACCGGGCCCGCTCACCCTCCTGAACCTGGTGTGGGGCTTCGTTGTTATGAACACAACCGCAGCCCGGGAAGAAAAACGACTGAGCGAGTCAGAGTTCGGGTCGGAATACCAAGAATACATGACAAAGACTGGACGTTTCTTTCCTAAGTGGGACGGCTTCGGGGGTTGATGGGCCATGACAACATCACAGAATGTTTACATTGACAACCTCTCCTACAGTCTTGGAGACGAGGTTCACAGCGTAGAATCGGCTGTGGCCCTGGGGCGCACGCTCACTGGCGCAGAAGCGTTCACTGACGCGGGTTTTCGCCAGCACTGGGTGGCGGGCGTAAACACCACTGCCTACGATCTTGCCAAACAATCAGTGACTCAGATTGCAGACCGCCTTCAAGACACCGGAACCATCATTTACTCAACCTGCCTCACACTCAATGGCAACTTGGGCCGACAAACCGATTTTGAAAGCACCCGCGATGTAAAACACCACCTTGAATACCCGGGTAGTCATTTACAAGCCGACTTCGAACTCAAACAGGCAAACGTTGTTGGTCTCAATCAGCAGGCCTGCACGAGCGTTTTGGGATCAATGCGAGTCGCCCATGCGCTACTCAACACTGAAGAAGAACTACAACAAATTCTCTGCGTCTCAGCAGATCGCTTTCCAGAAAATGCACTTTATGAACAGGCCTACAACCTCATTTCCGATGGTGCTTGTGCCTTCACCGTCAGTCGGAAAGAATCCGGTTTTCGACTGCTTTCAACTGCCGCGTTGACAAACGGCGCCATGTGTCGGGCCAGCGACGACGAAAGTGTTGGACACTACTTTAGCTACACCAATCAGGTGATTGTTGATTGCCTCAAGAAGGCAAAAATTTCTCCAAAAGAGATCCAATGGGTCGTTCCGCAAAACACAAACCGCAAAGCGTGGATCATTCTCTCGCGGATATTTGGGTTACCGATGGAGCGGATCTTTCTTGAGTCACTGCCCGAAGTCGCTCACATCATTAGTTCCGACAACATTGTGAACCTCAAAAAGCTCACCGACACAGGAAAGCTTCAAAGCGGCGACAAGATTCTGCTCACAATGGCAGGCTATGGCCTCAACTGGCAAGCCGTGCTCCTAGAAAGGGTTTAAAATGGGCACACAAATTCGAAATATCGCAGAGCGAATGTCTTCCCTCTCAGCAAGAATCTACAATTTCCCTGCTGATTCCATAGACTGGAACGAAGAGGTGGAAATTGGTAGGGATTGGTTCACAGCACCGGAGCTCCTTAGCGTAAACGGCACTCCACTCGCCGCCAAGCTCAGTGAGGAACAACTGAAGACTCTCAGTTTTTGGGAAGCTGTGAACTTTTATAGCCTGAACATCAATGGAGAGCTTCCATTGGTTCATGGGCTCACAGATCGTCTCTTCAAATCTGCAGACCCTTCAATCACAAACTACTTGCACCACTTCATTGACGAAGAAAACAAGCACATGCAGTATTTCGGTCGCTTCTGCCAAAAGTTTGCGGGAAAAGTCTATGCCGACAAAAAAGTCGTCTTCCCTCAAGAAGAATGGGCACCAGGAGAAGAGGAGTTTCTCTTTTTCGCCAAGGTGATGGTCTTCGAAGAAACAGCCGACCACTACAATATCCTCCAAGGAAACGACGAGCGGCTTCACCCAATATCGCGGCGCATCAACCTCCTCCACCATCAAGACGAGGCGAGGCATCTTGCCTTTGGTCGGCAAATGGTTCTCGATCTATGGCAACAGCACAGCAAAGACTGGGGTGAAGCCACGCTGAGTAAGGTTAGAAAAACCCTCACAAACTACATCGAATCAACCTGGAAGGAATACTACAATCCAGAGATGTACAAAGACGCAGGACTCGCTCTGCAGTTCGGTAGCTCCTACGACATCTTTCAAAGCGTGTACTCTGATCCTGCCGCTATGGCCCACCGGAAGAGCGTGAACAAAAAGCTCCGCAGTTTTCTCCATAAAAATGACATTCTCCAGGAGACATCCCATGACGATGCCACAACAAACCCGTGAGTTTCATCAGAAGCTCTTCACCTGGCTCGCAGCACAGAACCCAAAGGTGAATGTTGAGGACCTGCGACCCGACACAAACCTGATCAAAGAAAAAATCATCAGTTCAATGCAGGTCATGGACCTCATTCTCTTCATTGAAAATTTGCGAGGTGACGAACCCATTGATCCCGCGTCCCTCAAACCACAAGCATTTGAGTCAGTGGATGCCATATGCAGCTCCTTCCTCAACGGAGAGGGTTCATGAAACGCGTTCTCATCACAGGTGCGAGCGGCTACATGGGTGCGGCAACGGCTCTTAAGGTCTTGCGCCACACAAAAGCACGACTCGTGCTCCCAGTGCGAGGTGCAGTAAATCGGCAGCAGTCACTTTTGGAGACATACCCTGACCTGCGATCTGAGCGGGTTCAGTGGTGCGATTGGGAGCTTGAGAATGACCTCCCGCTCAGTGGCGTTGATGATCCTTCGACCATTTCCCACATCATTCACTGCGCTGCCGACACTCGCTTCAACATTGATGAAGCAACGGCCAACCTTGTGAACCGAGACGGAAGCCTGAAAGTGTTTGAGTTTGCACGTCGTCAATGCCCTCAGCTTGAAAGCTTTGTGTATGTGAGCACCGTTTACGCCTCTGGTCTCAAAAGCGGTAGTATTCCCGAAGCACCTCTTCCCAAGGAGGCGTTCGCCAACCACTACGAACGCTCAAAATGGGAGGCGGAGACGGCTTTGATGACAGACTTCAGCGAACTCCCGTGGTCTCTTGTGCGAACCGCAACTGTGATTGCCGACAACAACAGCGGTGGGTTCACGCAGCAGAATGCCGTTCACAACACTCTCAAACTGCTCTACTACGGCCTCATGTCTCTCGTCCCTGGTCAAGAGTCCACTCCGGTTTTTCTTGTTACTGGAGAGTTTTGCGCCCAAACGCTCTTTGCCGTTTCGCAAATTGATCGCAGCCAGGGCTCAACACAAGACTCACCAAGCATCTTCCACGTTTGCCATGAAAAGAAAGACTCTCTTTCCCTTGGACAACTCATCCAACTAGCGTTCGAAAGCTTTGAAAAAGACCCTGATTTTTCAAGGCGTCAAGTCAAGCGTCCTCTTTTTGTAGATCAAGAGGCCTTCTCTGTTCTCTCCGAGGGAGTGAGCGGGTTTGGCGGAAGTGTGGTGACGGAGGCACTGCAATCGGTCACACCTTTTGCCAACCAGCTCTTTGTGGAAAAGGACTTTGAAAATGCGAACACGCGGGCGCTTCTGGGTGAGAGCTTCCCTCAGGTCGATGCCGGGGAGCTGCTTTCAAAGACCCTACAACGCCTCATAGCGAGCCGATGGGGGAGAAAGTCGTGAACGCCATTCCAGAGGAAATTGAACTCGTCATCGCAGATGCTCCTCTCCCGAAGGAGGCCCTTAACCCTGCTGAGCGCGCACAGTACTCGTCTCTTTCATTTTCCCACCGCCGTGAGCAATGGCTGAAAGGAAGACAAGCTCTCCGGCGCCTAGGGGAACGCAGAAACCACCAGGACCTTGGCTCACACAGCCTTCCCCACGACTGGGAAAAGGTTTCTTTAACCTACAACGCGGGCCGGGCCATTGCAGCAAGTTGTCGCAAACCCTGCGAAGGGTTCGGCATTGATGCCGAGTCTCTTCGCCACGTTTGCCCACGCCTAGCCGGCTTGTTCCTCACAGCAGAAGAGTGGGATATGGCCCAAAGTCACTGCCTAGAAGATAGCGACTTCGTGCGGCTATGGACTGTGAAAGAGGCTCTTTACAAGGCTTCAAGTGGAAAAGATGCATCGGGTGGTCTTTGGCTCCGTCACTACAAGCTCAAAGACCTCCGCTCACTCAGAGGTGAAGCCACTCGACGCGACGGTCTGATTCTCAGCTATCAATCGCTGTGGCTCGACAACTCAACCTGGCTCACAATTGCGACTCATGATGGGAAAGGGAACACTCGATGAACAAAATCACAGACCACGAAAAATGGCTTCTGAGTTTCTACCGCACATCAGAGATCAGTGGGGCTCTGTTCTTTGGAAGACTTGCCAAAGTACTGCGCGATGAAAGCCTTCGAGCAGACATGACCAAACACTTTGCCGATGAAAGCCAACATGCTTGGTATTGGACTCGCTGCCTTGAAGAACTAGGCCACACACCCGACCAACTCAAGAGCAACTACCAAGAACGATACCTTGACGCAGCGGGTATGCCCGTCAATATGATGGAAGTGCTTGCCATCACCCAAGTCTTCGAACGTCGTGTGATTGGGCAGTACGGCACTCACCTGCAGATTGAAGGGCTCCGTCCAGAAATCTCGAAGACCATCCAAACAATCATGGAAGACGAAAAGTGGCACATAGAATGGGTTGGCCAAGCCCTCAAACGCATGGAGCCCGAATATGGAAAAGAAACAATCCAAAAAACTCTTCAGAAATACTGGAAAGCAGATAAAGAAGTTTACGCTGCCTTGATTGAAGAGCATGACGAACGCATGCGCGACATTCTGGGCTGTGATCCTATGAAACACCAAAAGAGCCGTCTCCAGGTTGGTGACGACTACTCACTGAACGAGGAGACTGACCATGACCCAGAAGCTTGACCTGTCAAGCCTCATTCGATCCATCGCTGACTTCACTCAAAGAGACGTCAGCGAAATCAATGAAGACACCGTGTTGCGAAATCTCGTCATCGAGTCGTTTGTTCTGGTTGAAATGATCATTGAGCTGCAGG
>JANQPW010000988.1 GCA_028285285.1 Silvanigrellales bacterium | reverse complement strand
CTTTGCGCGGGTTGATTGTTTTTCCGCAGACTGTGGATCGCAAAGACCTGGCCTTTAGCATTCCCCTGCTCATTATTGGTGTGGGGCTGATCAAGTTGGTTTCATCTTTTCTCAGCACCTACTTCATGGAACGTGCGGGGTTTCGAGTTTCTACGGTGCTGCGCGAAGAGCTCCTCAACCGTCTGCTCCACTCGCGCTCAGAAGATCTCCAGTCTCTCGACGCTGTCGATGCTTCAAATCGGGTGATGGTGGACACCACCCTTATGCAAAGTGCCGTGAGTAAAGGTGCGCTCAGCGGCCTGCGCGACAGTGTGTTGTTGTTGTTCTGCGTTACCGGAATGGTGGTGGTCGCCCAAGAGTTGTTTTTTGTGATTGCGGCTTGTGTGCTTCCCTTTGCCTGGGGGGTACGAGCCCTCGCAAAGGTGTTGCACCGGTACCTTCAGGAAAGTGTGAACCGACAGGTTGCTTTGTCAACTCATGCCATGGAAAGTCGACGGGGTCTTTTGACCTTGGCCGCCGAGCGTTTGCGACGCGTGCGCTATCTGCAGTTTTTGGGCATGGCCAGCGAGCTGCGCGAGCATGCCCGCAGGAGTCGTCTGGTGCGAACGATTTCTGGACCCATGATTGAGTATCTCGCCGTTGCGGGCGTTGCCGTGCTGCTGGCTTTTAAAAACTCTCTCGGGGAGGTGGATGTTTCTTCCTACGCAAGCTTGTTGATTCTCGGTGCAATGACCTACCGGCCGCTCAAGAACATCTCTTCGGTTGTGAGCCAGATGTCGGAAATCCGTGTGACGTTTCAACGCCTCAAAACCATGTGGGAATTGGGAGAGGCCAAGCGAGATGCTGAAAAACTCCCCGCTCCCGTGCCACAAATAAGCACGACTCGACTCGCGGAGGCGCGGAATGTTAGTTACCTCACTGACGATGGAAAAACGTTGTTGAACAAAGTGAGTGTTCATGCCAATGCAGGAGAGATCGTTGCCTTTGTGGGAGCGAGTGGGAATGGCAAAACGACCGCTCTGCGCTTGCTTTCTGGGGTTCTTGCGCCCCATTCAGGGCAGCTGGTTGTGCCTCGCCAGGTGAGACTTGCCACCCAAAAGCCCTACGTGTTTGAGGGAACAGTGAGAGACAACTTGGTGTACCATCAAGACTCTCTAGATGGCGCGGAAGTAGGTGTTGTCACCGACCTAGGTCTGGCGCATTCTCAGATGGGTGCAGGCCTTTTCCTGGATCGGGAGCTTTCTCCAACCGGCGAAGGGCTGAGTGGTGGCGAGCAGGCACGAGTTTCTTTAGGGCGAGTGCTGGCAGCGGCTGCTGCGGCGGCCGCCGAGTCTGTTGCCTCAGAACAGGAACCGGAGCAACGGGGAAGTGGAATATTGTTGCTTTTTGACGAGCCCACAGCCAGCCTTGACCGGGAAAACACACTTCGTTTTTGGCAAAGCTTGAGGAGGAGAGTCTCTGAGAGCCCCTCCTGTGCGGCCTTTGTGGTCACACATGTGCGGGCAGACACGCGGTACTGTGATCGCGTCTATGAGTTTTCCGAGGGCGCGGTGACTGAAATCGCACCTGAGGTGATTGAACCATCATGAAGTCAA
>JANQPW010000972.1 GCA_028285285.1 Silvanigrellales bacterium | reverse complement strand
CGTCTCCCATGTTCTTAAAGGTGTTGATGCGGAGGCGAATGCTGTTACAGGTTCCTGGGCGGCCGGGAAGTTGGACGGTTCGGCCCACGGCTCCAGAGTCTTTGTTGCAGGCCACGGGAACCCAACTCTCTGAAGAGTCTGTTCTGGCCTCCAGGCAGTTCTTCCACCACGCCTCCGATTGAGTCTGGATGATGGTGAGGGAAATGGCATCGGGTGTTGCGGGCCCGCCCTCTCCAGTGATGGTGATGCTTCCTGAGCCAGAGGGAGGAGTAGGGCCGACAGGTGTTTCTCTGTCGGTTGGTGTTTCATTTGTGGGGAGTTTTTTCTTCGTGGTGCGAGGGCCCTTTCCGGTAAACTCCTGACCACAACCAATATACAGGAGCAATCCAGAAACGCCGCAGGCCAAAACGGCCAGTGCTCTGTTGGTCATGCGTTGAGCCACGAAAAAAATCCTCATTCGGCTGGGTCGGACTCAAAACTCCGCCCATGAATTCATCAGTCTGTTCTCATCTTGGTCACTTTTTGGTGGGCCAGCGCAGAGAACAAGTCCATTCAGTGATTCAGCACAATCTGTGCCAGCGTTAGCGGGCCGCCAAAACCCGAGAACCCTCTCGAATCTCGATGTGGAGGTGGCACTCCGTGTCGTCGAGCCCGCTTTCAACGGAGAGGAGTTTTCCTTTTTCGGGTGAAGAAACAAGCGGCAAAACCAGGGGTTCCCAGTGGTGGCAGTGGTGAGCATGACCAGGGAGGCTTGAGATGGACACTCCCTCGGAAAGCTCTGCCTCAAACCACACGAGAAAGCAGATCACGTCTCCTGCTGGGGTGAGTCCCGCAGCTGTCCAATCCATGTCGGAGGGTGGCTTGAGGCGAGTGGGTGGGCTCGATCGGAGTTTGCGTGGGGGAGGTACTGGGGAGAGTGCGGCGCGAAACAGAGCTTTGCTCTCCCCTACGAGGGAAAACTCACCAGCTCGCAGCGAAAACGGAAAAGACAGTGTGTCCCAGTCTTGACTCTTGCCATATGCCTGGCGAAAGAGGGAGAGGGCCGTGGCTACGGAGGGGCTTGAGGCTTTCTTTTGCCCATGGGGTTGGCGTGCTTCGTGCCACTGCTTCAAGCGACTCTTCAACTGAGGGTTGGCAATTTTCGCAAAACTGCCATGAACCGTCACAGAATGGGGAATGCAAGCGGCTTCTTTGCCCAAGCGTTTTTGCGCGTCTCTGAGGCATCCGATCATGCCTTCAGAAAAGGGGTCGTGGCCAAAGAGCTCGCTCACGATGAGATCAGCTTTTGGGCTGAGCGAGACATTAGCCGAGTTTGAAGCGTGAACCTCAAGTTTTTGCGTGAGAAGGTCTTGTCCGCAGGAATTGAGGGCGCGACGCACGGTTTTTTTGAGTTGGGCTGCTGCTCCGCTCTCTTCTATGGCCGACACACGTGGCAAACCTGCTTGCAAAAGAAGAAAGGAAAGAATTCCGCTGCCTGCACCCAGATCAAGTGCATGCTTGTGGTGGGGGGCTTTTGCGCGGATGGCCTCCGCATACCGCTCCACACGACAACTGTCCGCGAGCATAGCCCATTGGATCCAGCTGTCGGCGAAGCGATCCGTGCCGGCACCTACCGGACCACTTCCTCGTCGACCCGCCGTCAGCAAAACCCCGGCTTCCTCGAGATCTTTGAGCAGGTGGGGCAGTTCCTGTTCGCTGGGAATGTGAGAAAGGGCAGCCTCCAGGTTCTTTCGCAGCTCCCTGCAGAGGCCTTGTGAACCGCCCTGAGAGTCGACCAGCCGTAGCAACTCGACGATCTCGGCGCCCACCACAAATTCTCCCAGGTTCTGTGAGGGCCTGGCGAGAATATTTCCTGCTTCAATCGCAAACCTGAGGCTCTGAGAGAGACGAAGTTTTGCTGGGGATGAGCCAGGTTTGGACATTTGTCACATCTTTCGCTAGTGATGGCCAGAAGAAACGCTGATGTACAGCGAACACACACAGGAGAGTGTCCAAATGGTCTTAGATAACATTCTTCAGTCAATTGGCAAGACCCCATTGGTGCGCTTTCAAAGGCTTTTTAAAGATTCGGGTCTGAATGTTTACGGTAAGTGTGAATTCATGAACCCGGGGGGGTCCGTGAAAGATCGCATCGCCTACAACATGGTGCGTGTGGCCCAGGAGGAAGGGCGGATCAAACCAGGAGATGTGCTGATTGAGCCCACCAGTGGAAACACGGGGATTGGCCTGGCTCTCGCCGGGGCCGTTCTGGGGTACCGTGTGATCATTGTGATGCCGGAAAAGATGTCGAAAGAAAAGCAGGTTGTCTTGGAAGCTCTCGGTGCTGAGATCGTGCGCACTCCCACCGAGGCGGCATGGGACTCTCCGGAAAGTCACATTTCGGTAGCCAACCGCATGAAAGATGAAATCGACCGGGCCCACATTCTTGACCAATATGCCAACCGTGCCAACCCGTTGGCCCATGCAGAGGGCACCGCTCAGGAGATCATTGACGACCTGGGTCGAGCACCCGATGCGGTTGTCATTGGGGCTGGCACCGGAGGAACCCTCACCGGTGTGGCTCAGAGGCTTCGGAAAGCTAATCCCGACATCTTGGTGATTGGAGCCGATCCAGAGGGCAGCATCTTGGCTGGTGAGGGGCCCATCAGCTCCTATCATGTTGAAGGTATTGGCTATGATTTTGTGCCCAAGGTTCTTGACCGCTCACTGATCAACCATTGGGTTAAGACAAATGATGAGCGGAGCTTCACCTTGGCTCGGCAACTCATCCGTCAGGAAGGACTTTTGGGGGGCGGCAGCTGCGGTTCGGCACTCATGGCGCTGGAGAGCAGTCTTGATGTGTTGCCTTCGTCTGGCGATGTGGTTGTGATTTTGCCCGATGGTGTGCGAAATTACATGACGAAGTTCATTGACAACGATTGGCTGAAAGCCCAGGGCTTTGAAGCGGCCATCCCTTCCACGAGTGCTGGGCAGGGGTAGAGATCGTTCGCGCGAAGAGGGTTCAGCAGTGCAGCAGCGTTTGATTGTGGCTCTTCGTCAAGCCAATGAAAAGGGAATCTTCGAGTTTCTGAGGGTTCGCCAAGAGTTTTTCACTCCGAGCCAGGAACAATATCTCGCATTCGAAAAGAGTGGGGTTTTCCGGTACCACCCCGACTTTGCGGAGTATATGGAGAAAACACAAGCCCCGGCTCGCTTGCTCACATCGGACCTCACGCGCGATGCTGTTGTTCAGTGCGTGAGCAGCATTCTTGGTGTTTCCCCAGCGGAGGTGATCTCGGAGCCCTTTTCACAAACCGCTCGAGCCCTGGGAAGGGGCGAGAGCCGCAGGAGCCTCCAGATGGCCATTCAATACCTTTCAAACGATGGAATTGATGACTCCCTGGTAGCAGGAGAGTATGACTGGGATTTCCTGCAGCAGGTCAAAGCAGACCTGAAGAAGAACTAAAACGCCGCTCGCGAAGTGTCCCTCAGAAATTCGTTGACCTGAGACTTTCTCTTCGGAACAATGGTCCAACCGCTGCAGAGAAACTTCTCTGCTCGAACTTGAAATGTTGACCTTCGTAGGGAAAGCTTTTGCTGTGAACCGTGTTTTTCATTCCCTGACCCACCGCCTTTGGCTCCTTCTGCTGGGTCTTTGTGTTCTTCAGTTTCCCGAAACCTCTCACGCAGCTCTTGTGCGCTGCGATCACAGCAGAACTGTTTTTGTGAGTTCGCTCATGGGCGTTGGGCTCGGCGTGTTGTCATCGGCTCTCATTTACACCTCTGCCGCGGAGCGGGTTCAACTGGCTCGCCTTGTTGGTCGCGGTGGCGCTTACGGTGCTGGTGCGGGTGCAACGGTGGGGGCCCTGGGGCTCACGTTTTCTCAGTGTTTGGAAGAAGGTGATGGCCCTGACGGTCGAGGACTTCAGCCCCTGAAGCCCATTGTGCGGATCGACGACTACAAAAACGATGTTGGTCTCTTTGAGCAGGAGACTTTTTCTTTAGGCGTGAACTTTTCCTACGTGTTTTGACAGCAAAGCTTTGCTGATCATTTGGTCTTCATGACCCAAACGCCATCCCAGTTTTCACCGGGATCTTGAGCCTTCATCACCTGACAGCGATCAACGAAGATCTGAGAGGTTTTGTCGTCTGGCAAAACGCTGAGTGCTTTTGTGAAAAGCTCAATGGCCTTGTCCCAATTTCGTTTGCGGTACTCTGCGAGACCCATCT
>JANQPW010000873.1 GCA_028285285.1 Silvanigrellales bacterium | reverse complement strand
CATGTGCCGCAGCAGGAACAGCGGCACACATGGCCACCATCGCTTCCTCCACAGGTGTGAATGTGAGGGCGGAGGCCTCCATTTCTTCCGAAAGAGTTGGCGGCTTTGATGATGCAGCCACAGTGCAAACCTGGGGGGCTGTCGACGGAGGAGATCGCATGTGGACCTGCGTGAGCGGTATCAATCCAGACGCACCTGAGCAAACCCTCGCAGGGTGGGTTGATTCCAAGTTGCTCAGTCGAAGCACGCCGTGAGCTTTCAAGCTGCCAAAATATCGTTCGTGGCTTCCACATAACGTTCGAAAGAACCAATCATCTCCGTGAGCTGTTTGTCGCTCACACGGAAACTTCTCAGACAGCTTTCAAACACTTCCTCATCCAATCTGTGGCTCTCCAGACGCACAAGATGGGAAAGCTGATTGGCAAAGGTCGCCACATGGTGGACCTTCACGTTGTCAGGGCCCGAGGGAAGATCTTCAATGGGTGTGTGGTGCCGGTTGATGCTGTCGAGGAGCTCGGGAGGGAGTCCCCACAGTGAGGCCGCAATTTCGCCCAAGACATGATGGTCGTAGTCGGCATTGATCTGTTCCGAGACAGGCCAGTTTTGCGGGTTGGTCAACATCGTTGTGGACTCGTACACTCTGTCGACCTCCTCTGGCAATAGAATGGCGCCAACCACCTTGCCAATGTTGGCAAACACGCCGGCAAAATAGGCGAGTTCAACCTCATCATTGGACAAGTGACGTTTTCCGAGCCGCTCAGAGACGATTCCGGTTGTGAAGGCCTCAGACCAAAACCGATTGCGGTCGTACTTCTTTGTTTTGAATTCGAAGTTCACCATTGCGGCCGGCAGCGCAAGCTCCGAAAGGCGCTTGCGACCCATAAACCGGATGGCCTCTTTGATGGTGCTGATGGGGGCTGAGCCAGGCATGCGGGAGACATTGGCCGTTTTCATCACATTCATGGCAAAAATCGGATCCGCCTTCACCGTTTGCGTGAGTGTCTCGAGAGATGTGTTTTCATCTTGCAGTAGAGTTTGAACGCGAATGGCCACTTCGGGCAGACGTGGGAGTGTTTCCGCTCCTGCCAGTTTGT
>JANQPW010000852.1 GCA_028285285.1 Silvanigrellales bacterium | reverse complement strand
AAGGTGGAGTTGGCCGTTCAACCGTGGCTGCAGCCCTGGCCGACTCCTATGCTTTGGAAGGCGAAAGAGTTCTGGTGGTGCAGTGGTCGGTGCACGACTCTATTTCACCGCAGTTTGGTAGCCCATCGGTTTTGTCTCACAAAGCTCGGGATGTCACCGAGAAAATTGCCACAATGTCTTTTTCCGCAGATGAAGCGATGCGCGAGTACTTTGTTGATCACCTCAAAATGAAGTGGGTGCACAAGGTCGTGATCGAAAACAAGCATGTGAAGCGATTTGTGAACGCAGCTCCTGGGGTTCAGGAGCTCTTTTTTTTGGGACGACTCTATTGGTTGGTGTGTTTGGCACAGCAAGAACGGGGCTGGAGTTATGATCGCATCATCGTTGATGCTCCGGCTATGGGTCACGGGGTTTCTCTGTTTCGTATTGCTCCCACTATCGCTGGCCTGGGCATGACCGGCCCCTTGGCCACTGAATGTGAGCGTGTTTCAGGCTTGCTGCGAAACGCAGATCTGGTTGCTTCGGTTGTGGTCACTCTTCCTGAGGAACTTCCCATTGAGGAAACTCTCGAGTTTCTGCCCAAAATCGAACAAGATTTGGGTCGTCCTCCCCTTTTTGTGGTGCTCAACCGAGCCTTTGTGGAACACTTTGCGGAGTCGGAACAAGAGAATTTGCGGCTTAAAGTGACCACAGAAGAGGCGAAACAAGCTCTTGATCTCCTGGTAGCTGATCTGCGCAAAAGAGAGGGCTTCAGTCTGAAGCTGCGACAAGCCCTGGGTGACTCCGGCACACCCTTGATGCGCATCTTGGATGCCCACCTGGTCCACTCTTCACTTTCTGCAGAAAACGTGCGGGAAGAGCTCGTTCGGGAATTCCGCTCAACCTTTTTGCCGGCGCCTTCCGGAGGAGTTTCGCATTGAGCAAAAACGAAACACTGCGAAAAGGGCCTGTTGGTGTTCCTGATGTTGCGGCAACACAACTTCACGTGTTTCTAGGAGCAGGGGGCGTGGGAAAAACGACCCTTAGCGCCGGGTATGCCCTTGCCCTTGCTCGCCAAGGCCACTCTGTTGGGCTCATGAGCATTGATCCTGCCAAGCGTCTCACCACGGCACTGGGGCTTGCAGACCTCAGTGAAAAGGGAACTGAAGTTCAAGACAAAGTAACACAACGGGCAGGAGGCCGCCTTTTGGCTTCATTTCTCAATGTGAATGCCAGCTTTCAGCGTTGGGTTGAGCAGGAGGGTCTGTCAGATGAGGCACGGCAGAAGCTCTTCGCAAATCAGCTTTTCCTTGCTCTCATCGAGAAATTTGCCACGGCAACAGACACCTTTGCGGCCGTGCGGGTTGCGGAGTGGGCAGCAGAAGAAAAGTTTGACCACATTGTCGTTGACACCGCTCCGGGTCTTCATGCCATCGATTTTCTCAGCAAGCCTGACAAGCTTTTGGCGTTTCTTGACGGGAAGCTGGTTGATTGGCTGAAGTGGTTTGTGGGGGCCGACAAAGAAAAAAAGAACATGTTGCACCGCGTGATGAAGTCGGGTGCCCGGGCTGTGCTGGAGGGGCTAGCACAGATTGGGGGGCGCAGTTTTCTTCTCAATTTTGGTGAGTTTTTGATTTTGTTGGATCAGGTTTTCGTAACCATGCTCAAACGTCTGGAGTTTGCCGTGAACTGGTTGAGGCACCCTGCCTCAAGTTACTATTTGATCACAGCCGTGAGAGAAGATGCTGTGTATGTCGCCCGGCGCTTGGTTGGCGAAATGAATGGCCTCGAAATTTCGAACCGTGTTTCGGTGATCAACCGAGGGTTTCCAGAAATCTTAGAGCGCGATCCGGGCTTCCGTGCAGCCCTTCGGGAACACCACTTGGATCAAGAACAAGACTGTCAAAACATCCAGAGCCCTCTTTTGAACTACCTTGCCAGCTACACAGCTCTGCAGGAGAATGTGAAGAATGAAATGGCTGCCACGGCGTCTCAGGTGATCAACATTCCCATGGCTTCGGGGCTTGATGGGCAAGACTCCATTCGAGTGGACGATCTGGTGTCTTTGGGCCAACGCATCTGTGAAGCCAAACAAAAAGGGCATTGAGCATGATTGGTGTGCGCTTCGTTGAGAGCATCGGGTCATCAGTGAAGTCCACGATCACCGGTTTGGGGCAGTACACGATCCTTTGCCAGCGCGTGCTGTTTTGGATGTTTCACCCGCCACTGCGAGTGCGGCTGATCTTCAAACAACTTGAATTTGTCGGCAACCGCAGCTTTGGCATCATTTTTCTTTCGTCCATTTTCACGGGCGCCGTTTTGGGCTTGCAGTTGGGAACCATTTTCGGAATTTTCAAGGCCGAAGGATTGATGGGAGCTGCCACCGCCAAATCCATGGCACTCGAGCTGGCCCCCATGATGTGTGGGTTCATTGTGGCAGGGCGTGCGGGTGCGGCCATGGCTGCCGAAATTGCAACCATGCGTGTGAATGAGCAACTGGATGCCATGGAGGCCATGGGCGTTGATCCGGTGAGTTACCTCATTGTGCCTCGTGTGGTGAGCAGCGTTCTGATGATGCCGTTGCTTTCAGCACTGTTTCTCTTTCTGGGAACAATTGGCACCTACATTATTGGAATTCTCATGTTCCATGTCGACACGCAGGTCTTCATGTCGCAGCTGAAATGGCTGGTGGAAAGCGATGATGTTTTCAAAGGCCTCACCAAAGCTGCGGTTTTTGGGTTCATCATTTCGAGCCTCGCTTGTTACAAGGGTTATCACGCGAGTGGGGGGGCTAAGGGGGTGGGCGAGGCCACCACAGAAGCTGTGGTTTTGAGTCTGCTCATGATTCTCATCAGTGACTTTTTCATCTCTCTTGCCCAACTGAGCTGAA
>JANQPW010000844.1 GCA_028285285.1 Silvanigrellales bacterium | reverse complement strand
TGCGTGACGTGGGCCAAGAGTGGTTCGACTCGCAGGGGTTTAAAGGTTCTTTGAACTGGATTGTCCGGGCCAAGCACTCTTGTTTGACGGCCCCGGCTCATCAACTCAAAAATGAGCTCCAACAAGCACTCAACGACCTTTGCAAGCAGGAAATCAAACGTCATGGTTCGTGAAACACTCACCCGGGTAGCTCTAAAACTGATCAAGCTCTATCAAACGCTGATTTCTCCGCTCCTTGGCCCCAGGTGTCGCTACTACCCAAGCTGTTCAACATACATGGCCATGAGCCTTCAGAAGCATGGGCTTGTCAAAGGCGGATCTCTGGGACTCCGCCGCCTGCTCCGATGCCACCCCTACGCAAAAGGTGGAATCGACTTTCCCCCAGACACCTCACCAGAAGAGGCCAAATGAGCCCGACAACCCCACTCGCGGGACTGGCCTGCCACTGTTTGTTGAATGCTGCGGGAGTGCCACGCAAAGACTTGCGAGATTGGCTCGCATCTGCAAAAAGAGGGATCCGGCACGGGCATCTCACCCGACTGCAGCCGTGCCCCCAAGGCGAATTCAAACAAGGACCCCACTGTGAACAAAAACACCGTTGGCTTTATTCTGAGCATTGCCGCACTTTTCGCAGCTTACTATGCCGCGAATGTTTATCTGCTTAGCCCAGCTCCTACGGATAACCAAGGTGAGCGCAACCAGCTCACGGCAGCCACCCCAACAAAGCCTGAAGAATCAGAGCAAACACCGGTGACTCCAACACCAACTCCAGCCGCAGCGGTGGCCGAGACTGAGGGCAACAGCGAAGACAGTGACAGTGCCGGAGAATCTCCCGCGGACACAATAGCCCCCATGGCCAAAAAGGATTCCTTCGCAGAACCGGGTCCAGATTCGGTGACGCTGGAAAATGAGAATTTGCTGGTCCGGTTCTCAGCGCAAGGAGGCTGCCTGTCTGAGGCGAACCTCAAAAACTACACCACAGAAGCTGCCGACCAAGGAGAAACAGTTCAACTCATTGAAAAGCTTGAGACCTGTAAGGCCCTTGGCTTCAAGCTCGGAACCCTCGATCTCCGCGAAGTGCCTGCCAAACTCACGCAACTTTCGCCAACATCACTGGCCATTGAGCAACGCGCTTCAGGTTTTCACATCAAGCGAGTCTTCTCGCTCAGTGATGCGGCCTATCAAGGTGAGTGGACTCTTTCCATCACCAATAGCCTTGACACCCCTGCGTCACAGCTGTTGGAGTTTGAAATTGGCGCAACCTCTTCTCACAAAGATGCTGCAGGCTTCCTGAGCTTCGATCAGAGTGGGATGAAAAAGGCGAGCTATTTTGCCGCCGATGACATCGAAGAAGAAGTTTTGTCTTTTGAATCGGCTCCCAGTTCAGAGGTTATCTTGCTGGAGCCTCGGCTCAATCTCGAATGGGCAGCAACGGGAAGCACTTACTTCCACTTTGTCGTGGCGCCGAACTTTAGAGAAACCGTAGGTTTCCGGGTGGAGCGGCAACCCTTCAACATGCAGCGCAACCGTCAATCAGAGCCTGAGCGAACCATTTACGAGGCTTGGGTTCAACACAACATTCAGCTCAATGCCCAACAAAGTCGGGACTACTCCTACTTGGTCTACCTTGGACCCAAGAAGCTCGACCTCCTCAAAGGTGCCGCACACCGCCTCGATGAGAGCATCAACTTTGGATTTTTTAGGATCATTGCTTGGCCCATGTTCAAGGTTCTTGGCTTTTTGGAGTCTCTTACCGGAAACTGGGGAGTGGCCATCATCATATTGACGTTCATTATTCGTTTGCTGTTTCTCCCGCTCACTGCAAAAAGCTACACAGCCAGCAAAAAGATGCAAAAGCTACAACCAAAGCTCAACGAACTGAGAGAGAAGTACAAAGACGACAAACAGACACAGCAAAAGGAGCTGATGAGCCTTATGTCAAAAGAAGGCGTCAACCCTTTGGGTGGATGTTTGCCCATTCTTCCGCAGATTCCTGTCTTTTTTGGCCTCAATGCCGTGTTGATGAACACTTTTGACCTGCGTCAGGCACCCTTTGCCCTCTGGATCCAGGACCTCTCCACGAGCGACCCGCTCTACATCACACCTGTGCTCATGGCACTTTTAATGTATTTACAACAGAAAATGATCCCGATGCCGTCGATGGACCCTAACCAGGCGAAAATGATGCGCCTTCTCCCGCTCATATTTGCCGTGTTTATGATCTCCTACCCGTCGGGATTGGTGTTGTATATTATCACAAGCACTGTCTTTTCGATGGTCCAACAACAAATCATGATGAGAAGATACAAAGATGCATGAAGAAGCAACGACGAACGGAGTGAAAATGCAAAAGCATCAATATGTCGGCAAGACACTTGATGACGCCCTCGAACAAGCTGCCTCCGACCTAGGCACTGAGCGTGAAAATCTTTCTTACAACATTCTGCCTGCTGAGCCAGGCCGTGGCCTGATCAAGAAGCTGTTTTCCAAAAGCATCCAGGTGGAAGCTTGGATTGAGAATACTGAAGATCTCCAAGAGGCGGCACGAAAGGCAGTTCAGGAAGCCATTGATGGCAAACCCGAAAAGGGCGGCGGCCGCAACCGCAACAAGCGCGGCTCGCGCAAGGGTGGCCGCGGCAATCGCGAAGCTTCCGCAGGCGCCAACGGCAAACCTCAAACTGAACAGAAAGAGCGAGAACGCCGCCCACGACGGAACCGCCAGGAAGAAAACCCCAATGCCATCACCTTTGACGCCGAAGGGGCTATCCCCCTGCTTGAGGAATACACAGAGTGGTTCTTGAAGGTTTTTGGCTCCACCACAGCAGACGCTACGTTCACGCGAACCGAAGAAGGTGACATGCGCGTTGACGTGAAGAATGAGCTTCTCGAAGATCTCCTCGGACGCTCCGATCGCCTCTCGGGCTCTTTTGAGCATGTGTTCAAACGCATTGTGCAGAAGAAGATCGGTGATCTCCCGCAACGGCTCTACCTCGATTCGGGGAGTGCAAGTGAAAAGCGCATGGAGTCTCTTCGAGAAATGGCACAGTCAATGGCCGAAAAGGTCAAGCGAACTGGACGTTCCATCACCGTGAACTCGAAAAGCGGTCAAGAGAGACGCATGATTCATGTCACCATAGACGAAATTGAAGGTGTCGCCACACGAAGCGTCGGAAGTGGAGACGGCCGCAAACTTGTGATCTTCTCAACGGAAAAAAGACGCCGGAGACGTGGACCTCGAAGAAAAGATGGCCCAGCGAAACAGGGTGAACACGAAGCCCGGGGTGAGGCCACTCAAAACCCAGAAGAGCTCGAGGAGTCAGCCGCCTTCAGTGACAATGCCAATTTCGATACCGAGGGAGCTGAGCCCCTTCAGGGCTCGGATGATGTTTCTAAAAAACAGAGCACTCCGAAACCAAAAAGAGCCCGGCGCCCCCGCAACCGGAAGCCTCGGGGAGAGAAAGCTGCTGCCGAAGCTGCGCCCGAGGAGGAGAGGACAGCCTCAGGTGACACCGCAGAGCACTCCGATGCGCGCGAAGCGAGATCTGAAGCGGAGACCATCGATTGAGCACAGACAATGTCTTTGCCCTGGCCTGCCCCAATGGACGTGGTGCATTGCACCTTCACCGCGTGAGCGGGCCACAAAGCTGGGATCTTTGTCTACCCAGCCTCCACTTCCGCACCGCATACGGGTTTTCTCCCAAAGCTAAGAAAGACATCACACCTCGAAGGGCCTACCACGCGCTTTTTCTCGACGAAAAGGGATCAACCCTTGATGATGTGGTGGTGACCTTCTACCAAGGCTCTTCTTCCTTTACCGGCGAAGATAGTCTGGAGATCACCAGCCACGGGAACCCTCTCATCACAGTAACCCTCCACAGCCGCCTAAGGGGGCTTGGACTCTCCGATGCAAAACCGGGAGAGTTCACACATCGGGCATTTCTCAATGGAAAACTCGATCTCTGCCAAGCGGAAGCCATCGCCGCCCTGATAGACGCCGAAACCATGGGGGGAGTGAAAGTCGCACGAGGCGCAACCGACGAACGGCTCGCGAAACGCACACAAAAATTAAGGGCTTCACTCATCGAAGTGCGGGCCCAGCTTGAAGCGCAGATCGACTTTGGAGAAGATGATGTTGGGGCCCTGCCGTGGGAGGCTGTGACGGCACAATGCCGTGAGGTGTCGCAACAACTCCACACATTGGAACTGAGCTTTTCTCGAACCCAGTTTCTCCAAAGAGGTCTTCGCACTGCGCTCGTGGGCCCACCCAACGCTGGTAAATCAAGCTTGTTCAACTCCCTTCTCCGCGACGATCGCGTCATCGTGAGCGCTCAGGCAGGCACCACCCGAGATGTGGTTAAGGAACGGCTTGCCATTGCCCAGAGAGATTTTGTTTTGGCCGACACGGCTGGAGTGCGCAGCACAGAAGACACCTTGGAGGCTCTGGGAATTGCTCGCACGCAAAAAGAGGCTGAGCTGAGTGACCTTGTTGTGATTGTGCTCTCTGCAGAAGAACCTCTTGATTCTTCATCACAACTCCTGCGGCAAATCCTGCAGCGGCTGCCGGCAGCCATCTCGGTCTGCGTCGTGTTGAGCAAATGCGATCTGAGCGAGGAGCATCGCAAACTGCTTGCAGAACCTCCCCTTTCTCGTGAAGGAAACCGCAGGTCAGCCTGGGTGCCCCTTCGAAAACGCTTGGGTGTGCCAGAAAAAGCTCTTTTTGTGCCTTGTGCTCAGGAAAATGTGGACCACCTGCAGCAGGCTCTTTGCGGCGCCTACGACGAGCTTTCCCAGCAATCAGGGGAACATTCTTCATCGCGTGACGACAGCAGCGGCCACCTCATTTCTCAGAGACAACGAGACGAAGTCGTTCGAGCGCGAAAATGTGTGGAGCAAGCTCTCAAGCTTTGCGAGCAACGAGCCTATCCTGAAATGATTGCGAGCGAGATCATTGCTTGTGAGCAGGCACTGGAAGATTTGATGGGCCGGATCGACGTTGATGAGATTTTCAACAATATTTTCAGTTCCTTTTGCATCGGGAAATAGCTGCACTCCAACCTCAGTTCTTGAGGTTGGAGTGCCCCCAAAGGCATAGTAACATCGAACGTGTTTCCTCAAGCAGGCCAAAGCCAAATGAACTCTCTGCGAAACAGTCTTCTCATGTTCTGTGTTCTCCTTCTTGGTGCGCATGCGGCCTGTTTTCACAAGATCAAAAACTCTCACGAGCTTTCCACTCAGCTCACGGAGCTCACAGCAATTGAACAGAGGGCTCTCAAACGTCTCAACCTCGAGACCTGCAGCCGGCTCAAGGCCACCTCCGATCCGTTTTTTATGCTTTTTGCTGCAGAGATAAATCCTGCTCACCTCGAAGACTTGGAAATCAACCACACGTTCTCGCTCCCTCATGAAGACCTTCTGAGAGAAAAAATTTTGGAGGTTAGAAAGTTCAAGCTGGGCACAGAGTATGAGCGCACGCACCTGTCCATACAAGCCTGGCAGCTGTTCTTGGCCCTTGAAGACCACCCTGAAATGAATGCCAGGTCGAAGGAGCAGCTCGTCAAGCGCTTCGAGCGGAATCCAAACCTGGAAGCGCTTTTCATCGACGCCCTATCAGCCGTAACTGATTTGGACTTCTTCGCAAACTCCATGCTCGATCTCTTGCTCATTCAAAGGCTCACCTCTCTGAGTTTCGACAAGATCTTGTCGAAATACGAAGGGCAGAATGGCTTCACCCACCTGCCGAAACGTCTGCC
>JANQPW010000835.1 GCA_028285285.1 Silvanigrellales bacterium | reverse complement strand
ACCTTCCTGAAACCTACCTCGGGGCCGTCATGGGATTGCTTGCAGAACGGCGGGGTGTGCAAAACAATTTGGATTATCTCAGTCAGAACCGTGTGATGGTCTCTTACGACTTGCCTCTCAATGAAATGGTCTTTGATTTTTTCGACCGCCTCAAGAGCGTTTCTCGTGGCTATGCCAGCATGGACTATGAGTTGAAAGACTATGTGCCCGCCGATTTGGTGAAACTCGACATTTTGCTCAATGGTGAGGTGGTTGACGCTCTGAGTTGCATCGTTCATCGCAGCAGCGCTTACGATCGGGGTAAGCTCCTTGTGAAGAAGCTGCGGAAAGTCATTCCGCGGCAGCAGTTTCAGGTTCCCATTCAAGCGGCCATAGGTGCCAAGATCATTGCTCGGGAAACTCTCAGTGCTATGCGCAAAGATGTGACAGCGAAGTGCTATGGTGGTGATATTTCTCGAAAAAGAAAGTTGTTAGAGAAACAGAAGGCTGGTAAAAAGCGAATGAAGGCGGTTGGTTCAGTCGAAATTCCTCAGGATGCCTTTATGGCAATTCTCGATCTCTCCGACGTGGAGTGACTATGGCACGTTTGTCTTGGCTCATCCTGTTTGTGTTGGCCCTTCTTCCCATTGCGGCCGTCGCCCCAGGTGTTCCTACTTTTGTGGCCGAAAGACAGCTGGTGGCTGCTCTTGAAAGCGCTCTTCAGAACGACGATTGGTCGGGAGCAAGCGATCTGGACCTCCGGCGTGCAGTGCAGCGTTTGGCTCGCGAACATGGATTTCATTTGTCAACCCACGATGTCATCGTCTCCCACATCCACAGAAGCGGTTCCGGAGTGGAGGTGACTGGACCTGAGCGAGTGGGGTACACTCTAACCCTGCGCTTGCCCGTTTTCTGGCTCTTCGATTTCGAGCTTGTCGCAGTTCGAAGTGTCACCATCAACTCTCGGAACGCGTCATGAAGCCCTTGCAACACAGCAGTTTGGATTGTTCGAACCGTCTCACGGAACTCCTGGAGTTTGCCTGCTCTCCGGAGTTTGAAGACGAAATGGTTGTGGCCCGCGAGCTGTTCATGCTTTTGGCCGGCAAGGTCAATGATGAAGATGTGAGTTATGAGCAGCGCATGCAGTGTTTTCAGGAGTTTTTTCTTTTTGAGCACAGACTGACGGAGCCCCATGCCGGACAAACTCTGTTGGAAGTGTTTTTGCAACGCGCTCAGGAACGTCTTGAACCGGCGGAGGTTCTTGACTACGAGCAGTTTCGTTCGGCCGGTCGCTCCTTGTTTCGCATTGACAAGTTTCAGGCCGAAAGTGCGAATGTGAGAGATCTGTTGGGTAATCGCAATCTGCGTGTGCATGCCCTCTGTTCATTTTCACTCAGCGGAATTCCAAGCGGCCAAGTGTTTGAAGCTCGTCTCGTGAACTTTGCAGGCCTGAACTTTTTCACAGGAGCCTTTATTTTCCACCCTCCGAGTGTCACGGATCTCATTGAAAAAATGGTTAAGGTTTTCCTTTCCGGGGGAGCGCAGGTTTCAATGGGATCTCCTGGAGAGAGTTTGCCGGAGGAAGAAACGGGTGGATGGCGCGGTTTTTTGAAGGCGCGTTTTGACACTCTGAGAGATCTGCAAAATCGTCGCGAGTCTTATGAATCTGCTGGGCGCAAACGTGCGGTGGATCACCTCACACTTTCCCGTCGCTTTGTGGACATTTATCGACTCGTGTCGACTCCTGACCAAGTTACGGCTCTCAGTAACGACGCAAGTGCGCCCGACTCCACCTTCATTCCAGAGGGGCCAGTGCTGTCAAGAACATCCTTGCTGAGCATTTTGGCGCAGTGCGAAATTCGCTGCCTCCGTTACCGACACATTGAGCCCGCGAAAGTTTATGCTCAATCGCTGTCTCGGGAAGGTGACTCTCTTCTCATTCAACGGCCGGAACGGGCGGAGGAACACGAAAGCCAACGCCCTGCAGCCCGGGCCCTCGCGTAGCTGTGAAGCGCTGCACGTTACACGTGGTAATTTTTGTAGCTTTTGTGGTCAGCCTTTGCCAGTTTGCATGTCAGAAGAAGGGTGCAACACAGGTTGGGGCAACTCTGAACTCCAGTTTCGACGTTCAGTCGTTTCGGGGAGGCCTCTGGTCGCCCAAAGTGTTGGAAGACTCTGCCTTTCAGGCGCAACGCTTGGTCTGTGTTTCTGACCTTGACACTGAAGATCTAAAGCTCCGCAGCCTGCTGGAACGCCAGAACTACTTATACTTCGCAGCGGCGCCGATTCCAGCTGATTTGAAGAGTGCTGTAGGTAGCTTGCTCAGGAGCAGTGTGGAGAAGGCTTCCCAACTCAGTTCTGTGTGCACATCAACTATTGGCATCCGTGCTGCGCTCTATCGAGACCCTCGGATTGATTTCACTGGAACCTTCTTGAGTTTGGAGTGGGCCCCGGGGAAGCAGTCGTTTTATCTGTTGACTGGAGTCATGACCGAGCTTGCCAAGCCTCTTGCAATTGAGGTGGAGACCTTTGAAGGAGAGAAAGATCATGAAAGGTTGATGCTTCCACAAACTGAGTTCTACCCGTCTTTGGAAGGGGTGTTTTTTCCAGAGGGTTTGGGGAAGTCCAAGGGTCCCTATCTCAATCCTGTGGCTCAGGCGGTGCTCAAGCACAGGTTGAGCAAGATAACGTTTTATGAACCTCCCAGAAACGATGAGCTCTGGCAACAGCTGAAGCAAAAGGATCCTGAGCTGGGGAGGCTTTTTGAGGGCCTTTTTCAGGAACTGACCAACCATGAATCCTTTTCCGGCTACCTTTCTGAGCTGGAGAAAGCTGTAAACTTTGTTTCCTCCAAAAACCAGGTTTCCAAAAACCAGGCCCTTGTTTCGATCCTCGATCAATGGGAGTTGCGTGATGGTTTTTCGGGTCCTGCAACCCTCCCTGTCGGAATGCTGAGTGAAAAGGAGTTTTTCAGTATGATTGATTTGGGAAGGATGTTTCGGGATATCATTGGAAATCATGGAATTTTTGGACACCAAATCCAAATGAATGTGCTCATGCGGATCCGCTCGCAAAGGCCGGAACTCTTCAGTTACCAGGGTCGGACCCTGGCGGTGCACGAAGTGGTTCGGCTTGCTGTTTCGAACGGTGTTTGGGTAGAACTTTTTGACCTAGATTGGAACTCCAGGTCGTTTCGCTCTCCGCAGTTTCTCGGTGAGAGTGGTCTTTTACATCAAGGGTTAAATGATTTGGCCGCGGCTGTTCGAGGGAATGAGTTGTGACTCTGTAATGAGCTGGGCCGGACTCCACTCACCATTGGTTGACGCGATCAAATTGTGCAAACAGCTTTGGAAGAGCCGATCGAGAGATCTCCTTTGCATTCGGAAGAATCTCGCTTTTCGATACTCCTCTTTGACCAAGATCTTCTTTCACATAGTAAACGTCAACCCCCTTCTCCATCAGTGAGTCGATATCGCGTTGAATTTTTGGGGGTTGGGATTGGGTCCAGCCGCCAAAAGAAAGTGCCGGCACTTCCTGTGACTTCACCAGATAGTTGACCGCACTTCCACTGAGGAGAACAGTGAGATCGGCTCCGGCCCCTTTCATGGCGTGATTGATCCAAACAATCGTGTCGTCTTGTTCCTCAACGATTGCTCGATATGCAGAGGAAATGATGCTCAGTGTTTTTTTCATTTTTCTTCACCTTTTTTCGGGTTCATCGAGTTGCGATCACAAGGGTTCCCTCGGAGGCTTCTGAGAAGTTCACCAGATCTCCCGGCGTTCCCCGTCTCACACCTTCAACAGCCTCCACTGCACCACGTTCATCAACGCACAGACCACAGTTCACCCAGTCTACTTTTCCACCCTTCGTTGCGGCCAGTTTCATGATTTCTTCCACCCACTCATGAGTGAGGGGGTGGTTTTCTTCTTCCACACTGTTTCCGTGAACGGCATTGGCATGCGCCATTTGTTTTGCAAAAGGAACGTAGACAGCTCCCTCGTACGCAAAAACGTTGATGTTGTAACCTCTTTTGGCGGCAATCTCGATCAAGCGCATTGCCGTTGTGGTTCTCTCATTTTCGAATGGAGGATCCATAAGTGCAAAGGTGAGGGTTTTGTTGGTCATCTCATCTTTCTCCCAAGGTTTTTATCTGTTTTAGTTCCAGATCACTTTTTTTGATTCGGATAGAGCATCAACAATGAGATCCAAATGGGACGCTTTTGTTCCCGATATCAGTTGATCCTCCTTGATTCCTCTCATTTGCAGGGAATATGTATCGGCGACGATCTGCACACCCGATCCGCTCAGGGCATCCAATTGCTTTTGAAACCGACTGCCTCGTGTGGCTAAGACTCCATTTTGCACAAGATACAAAGTGACGGCGTCCCCATTTTGAGACAGATCCTTAGCCAGTTCAAAGTTGGACTCAACCGAGGCACACTCAAGTGGATCGCGAGATTCAATGATGACGTAGTCACCCATTTCTGACTCCTTTTGACGGGTTTGATGACCGGTAAAATGAAACACAAAGATCTCTAAGGGGCAATCTTGGCTGGGTATCGAAAAGTCTGTCTTCGGTTGGTGATGGTCAAAGAGGGTGGGCGGGCTTTGGCTTTCTTGTCTTCATACCTTTTCCAATGAAATCTTTTTCGGAGCGGAAAGCCGCTACATCGCCTTCCGAACGAGATTGTACACCGCTGCCCCAAGGTGGTCTGCTAAATCGAGTGTTTCTTTGGGAACACGCTCCCCATGCAATTCCAAAATAGCCTGACATTCACGAACGGAGCCCAGGGCAATGTGAAAGAATCTCAGCTGGTCTGCTCGACTCGCGCGACCTCGTCCTTCCGCCAGGTTTAGGGCTACGGATGAACTGGCGCGCTGCAGCTGATTTGAGATGTGGCCTGGCAGTTTGAGTTGAGTGCTTTGCTTGTAGAGAGTTTTGGCCAACTGAAACGAACGGAACTTTGTTTTCATTTTTTAACCTCCAAATTTTTTCTTCCTCGCAGGGGTGCGAAGAAAAAATTTAGAGGTTAAAAATGCTCAAATCCTTTCGTACCTTTCAGTTGGCCAAGCAGTTCTACAAAAGCATCCAACTGCTCAAACTGCCCGCTCACCTCAATGACCAGTTGCAGCGTGCTGCAAGTTCAACGGCTTTAAATCTGGCTGAAGGCTCCGGAAAACCAACGAAGCGGGACCAGCTCAAGTTCTTTTACATTGCACTGGCCAGCCATCGGGAATGTCAGGCTGCACTGCAGCTGGCCGGTATCGTGGAACTTGACAGGGAAGCTGATTGCTTGGCTGCTCACCTTTTTAGACTCTGCAAGGGCTGTGCCGCTCGATGAGCAGCGGAAAGCGGAAAGCGGAAAGCGGAAAGCGGAAAGCGGAAAGCGGAAAGCGGAAAGCGGAAAGCGGAAAGCGGAAAGCGGAAAGCGGAAAGC
>JANQPW010000831.1 GCA_028285285.1 Silvanigrellales bacterium | reverse complement strand
TGGAGGGGTTGAGGCTCCAAGATGGATGGGCCTGCCTCAACACGGTGAGAGCCAACCATTTGTTCACCCACCTCATGGCCAATCGCGAGTTTATGAAATCTGAGGAAAAAAAGGGGTCCGCGGCTGGTTCTGAGCCTTTAGACTGGTCGCTTTTTTTGCAAGACTTTGGCAGGGGAAACTTCAAGCCCGAAGCAAAATTTGGATCCAAAACGCGGTTTGACGGGTTGCTGGTGCAAAGCACCGATCCCGGCGAGTCAATGGAGCAACGCACATGGATCGAGCTCAAGTCGGTGAGCTTGCGAGAATCGCCCGACCTTGTTTCATTTCCCGATGCGGTCACGGCACGAGGGGCCAAACATCTCCTCGAACTGTCGTCTGCCTGCGATTCAGGTGACCGTGCGGTGATGGTGTTTGTGATCACCCGAGGTGGAGATGTGCCAGCGGCCGATCTTGCTGCACAGTTTGCCATTGCGGGGAAAATTGATCCTCACTACCAAGCCTGTGTGCACGAGGCTGCTTCACGTGGAGTTTTGTTCCGCATTTTGGTGATGGATTTTCAGCCCTGGGGAATTGGGTGTCGGGGCTATTTTCCTTGGAGTCCGGGTTGACTTGGGCTCTGTGTTGATTCTGGGAGGCATGGGAATCTTTTTCCGCTGTTGAGTTGAACTGAGATCCGAAAGGCACGTTTGGTCGAGCTGCGTCGATTTAAACTCGGTTCGGGAAGAAAAATGGGCAAGCGTCGGGTTCTTTTTGTTTACTTATTTTCATTTTTGGTCCTGTTTCTTTTTTCTTGCGTCAAGCCAACTCAAATTTCTCAAGTAAACGATGCTGCTGCACCCCCAAAGTATGGGTCTGCTGACCCCTGTGGAGATCCTCGAGATCTCGCCACGGCCACACAACCCACTCCCTATTTCTTCTATGACACGGTTGACCACTGGGTGGCTCATCATTCTCAGGAGCCGGATCCGGTGAGCAAGTTCTGCGGGAGGCGGATCAGGTTTTAGAGGTGATCCGTGTTTTCAACAAAACAGCAAAGGATCTCATCGATCAAGGGAAGAGAGACGATCCGGGGGCGAGTCAGTGCTAGTGACCCAAGTGTCCAGGTCTTTGAGAAAGCTTTCCCAGTGGAGATTGAATATTCCGGGAGCCAGCTCTCTGTGAACGGGATCCTGACTGATCACGAGAAAGTTCTCAATCAGACCTTCCTCTTGGAGGGCCTTGAGAGATCGTGTGTGCCGCTCATTGGCTTTGTCTGTTGACTTTATCTCCAGAGCTGTTTTGCGGCCAATGATGAGATCAACCTCAAACTGAGATGTTGAACGCCAGTAGGTGAGTTTTTCGCGCAGACGCTTGTATGAGTTGTGGGCTCTCACTTCCCCGATGAGAAAATGCTCAAAGCTGTTTCCAAAAGCTGCCGATTTCTTGGAGATGCTCTGTTCCCCTCGGAGGTAGTTGGCAACACCACAGTCAAAGAGGTAGTGCTTGGCCCGTGAAATGGCTTTTCGCTTCTTGGTTTGGGTAAAGGCAGGCAAGCGAAAGCCAATAAGAGTTTCCTCAAGAATGTCAAAGTAGTTTTTTGCTGTGTTCAGGCTCACACCACAGTCGGCAGCGAAGCCCTGATAGCTCACTTCCCCGCCATTTGATTGAGCCGCAAGATCGAGAAACTGGGAAAAAGACTCGAGGTTTCGCGTGAGTGCTTCCGCGGCTACTTCTTCACGCAAATACAAGGAAACATATTCAGCCAGTTCCTCGCGCGGATCTTCACTATCGTAGATGTGGGGCAGCCCTCCCCTGTTGAGATATTGGAGCAAGTCAAAATCGGGAATTTCTGAATAGGTCAGTGGGAACAGTTCTGCCTGCCAGGCTCTTCCTGCCAGAAGGTTTGCCGCACCTCGTTTGAGTTTTCGGGCACTGCTGCCAGTTAGCAAAAATCGGCGCCCATCTTTTTGGATGAGACGGTGGACCTCGTCGAGAAGGAATGGGATCTTCTGAATCTCGTCGATGACTGTGACAGTCGCTGGGTCCGCACTTGCGAGGATCGCTGGGTCGTCAAGAAGTCTCTTGTAGGTGTCGCGGTGCAAGAGGTCGAAGACGGTTTTTTTGATGTTCGAGTTCTCTATGAGAGTGGTTTTGCCCGTGCTTCGTGGACCAAACAGAAAAAAGGATTTCTTTTTAAGAAGTTCTGAAAGGGAGAGCCGGCGATGAAACACTTTGGAGGCTCCTTGGGGGTGGTGTTGTCCATGACAAAATTCAACTCAATTGCAGATTATCATGATAATCTGCAGCTGTCATGAACATTTATCCGGTTCCTTCTTGAGACCTTCTGTTCACACCCAGTTCTTATCAGGGCCTATCCAAACTAGAAGTGGTCTCACAAACCTAAGTTCGCATTTTTCGTAGACAGAGCCTAAAATTTTCGCAAACATTTTTGAGGTTTGCGATGAAGCTTACGGAAAGC
>JANQPW010000752.1 GCA_028285285.1 Silvanigrellales bacterium | reverse complement strand
CCAAAGACTGTGAGCGCTCACATCAACCGCATCGATTCGGCAAAGGGGGTGCAGCGCTGCGTGCAGCACTGGCTCATCGGTGCCGCACCCCGCCAGCAGCATTTTCAGGTTGGATCCGGCAAGGTGCTCCATGGCCTGACTCAGCTCGCGTTTTTCACTTTGACTCACGCGACCAAGACGCAAATAAAAGCGACTGGGGTGGAAGGCTTTCCAGATTCTCAAAGCAAGGTCGGGGCGTCCGACCGCCAAGATCCGACAAAAACCCACATGCGAAAGCATCATGTTGGCTGCATGAGGCAGAACGAAGAATGATCGGCCCGGGTAGGGGAAGACGTTGTAAAATTGGGCCATTCGGGAAGAAGCGGAACTGGACTGTTGAACGGAGGACGTGATTTCAGCGGTTCTGCCCACACTGTCACCTCACTTTTGATTTCAAACAGACTGAATTTTCAGGAGTTTAACATGACTCCCTTCCCAGAAGCGAGCCCACGAGCCGCGCCAACCGCTCACTTTGCTTGACGAAGCCCTCCCTGTCGGCTATTCGCAAGAGTCACACGGTGGCTGTAGTCAAGTGGTTAAGACAATGGATTGTGATTCCATCATTCGCGGGTTCAAATCCCGTCAGCCACCCCAGAATTGAGGAGCCCGCTTCAACACTGAATGGTGAATGAAGCGGGCTTTTATTTGACCGAACCACGGACCTCACAGATGAATCTGCCCAAGGCAATGACATCTCAGCCACCAAGAAAAAACATTTTTATCTAGGATCTGTCTGGAGAGAGCAGGGATCGATCAAAACTCCGTCACCAAAGTGGTCACAAACACCTGGGCCTTTCGCTCCTTCAACGAATCGGAGCGACTCTGTGAGTATATGATCTGCCAAAGACTGCGATCATCAAGGTCCCATGTGAGGGAAGACTGTAGGTCGACCCAATCTTGAAGCACAGATGGAGAGGTTGTGCTTCCGTAAGAGTCTCTGCTGGAGTCTATCGTCGATTCTGGACTCCAAGCCATGCTAAATTGAAGGGTCTTGTTCATTTGAAAAGATGTCTCAACCGACAACGACACAATCAAGGGATCACGTCTTTGAAACTCGTTTTCAGGAATCCAGCTCCGATCTTCAGCGGCAGAAACAAAGTCGACAACATCTGAATTGGCAAAAGCAACTTCGGCCTGAAGAGAGGTGTCTTCTAAGAGCGAAGCGGTGGCCCCCCCGACACCTCGCATTCCGACCAATTGCTCTTTGAAGAAATTTCCTGTCCCATCCTCGCGAAACACCTCAACATCAGACATGAGCATTAAGACAGCATCCCCAAATAGGGTGACCGACCCCAAGCCCGCTCCCACTCCCGCAGCTGCAAGGCTCCGTGCTTTTTCTTGAGCAAAGAGAAGAAAAGCATCAAACTCTCCCCAATAGGCGGTTGCAGACACAAAACCAAGTGGCTTAAATTCAGATTCCTCCTCGGAACTGTCCCCAGAGAAGGTTGCTACAGAGGGCAGCACTCCCCACTGAAAATGGGAGTCGCCTAAGAGATTTACCCTGAGACGCATTGTCAACGCATCCACAGCCGTTTTTGCTTCACTGGCACTCGCAGTGCTTCCCAGCGGAAAAAACACATCGGCAATTGGAATCAAGAGCGCATGCCCAAAACTCAATGGCTGTCGCCCAAAAGAAACACTGAGAGACTCTCCTTCCCAAGAAACAACGAGACGATCGACCTCATCGCTCAGCACAGCTTTTTCATCTTGAGACAGCCAGAGAGCGACAGGTCTATTCGTGAGTCTTAGGCGCTTTGGCTTGAGCGCCGACGTGATGCCCAATGCAAGCAGGCGAGACCCAGAAAAGAGCTCATACTGCAAAGTGTAACGTGCCAGCAGACTCCAGCGCCCTGAAAACACCTCCAAGGCGGTCTGTGCCGGAAAGCGAGACGCAGAAAGCTGATTTTCACCACTCACGATGGGTAACACCGGCAAATCATAAAAGGCAAACACCGGCGCCAAACGAACCCCATATGAAACTTCAGTTTCGGCCCATGCTTCCCTATTTCCGATGGAGCAAACAAAAACACACGCAGCCGGCAACAGCGAAAATAGCCCTCTGAAAAGACTTCCTCTCATGAAACCCGCCTGCCATCTTCAAGCAGCACCACACGGTGAGCCTTGTCGAGGATCTTTTGATCATGGGTGGAAAAAACAAAGGTGATGCTTTTTTGTTCATTGAGCTCAATCATCATTTCGATGAGGGCCAGACCAGTGCGAGAGTCTAGATTGGCCGTGGGCTCATCTGCAAGAACAAGAGCAGGGTGCCCCACGATAGCTCGAGCAATGGCCACTCGCTGTTGTTGCCCTCCTGAGAGCTGGGCGGGATAGTGATGCGCACGGTCGCCAAGCCCCACCGCTTTCAGGACGCCCTCCACTCTTTGCTTGCGCTCTTCGGCCCCAAGCCCTTGCAGTTGCAACACATAGTCGACATTTTCTGAGGCAGTGAGCACCGGAATGAGATTGAACGACTGAAAGACGAAGCCCAGCTGTTCACGGCGCAATTCCGTGCGTTCAGCCTCACTCAGCGATTCAATGGATTTGCCACTCAGAAGTATTTCTCCGCTGGAGGGCACATCCAAAGCACCAATGAGGTGGAGCGCTGTGGACTTACCACTGCCAGAAGGTCCTGCAAGGGCCAAAAACTCCCCTTTTTTCACCTGGAGCGAGAATTGATCGAGAGCATGGACCGCTTCGTTTTCTCGCTGATAGATCTTGCTCACATTCCGCAGTTCCACAGCGATTTCTTCAGACAATGAGCTCATCCCGACTCCTTCCTCCTCGTCAGAGCATCAATGGGCTGCAGTTGTACCGCTCGGCGAACAACCAAAAATGCAGAGCCCAACACAAAAACGATGGTCAAAGCGAGAATCATCAGAGTCATTTCGATATTCAACACAGGAATGATGGCATCACTGAGCACCAGCCCCTGAAACTCTGCGTCCGAACCCAGATCAATTCCACGCCGAAAGACTCCAAATATGAACAGTGCAGCCAAAGTGCAGGCCCCCAAAACCCCCAGGAGGGCAAGCAAACAACCCTCAAAGAAGACCATCCAACCCATTTCGGATGCTCGAGTTCCCAGTGCCCTCATGACTCCCACCTCCGACGTGCGTTCTAAAAAGCTCATTGTGATGGCATTGAGAACTCCCAAAGAAACGACCACGAGAATCGCAAAGATCATGATCCAAACAAATTTCTCTTGCATTTCAAAAATCAATCGCGAACCAGCTTGGACTTCATCCCAACTCTCCACCACAAGAGCCTCTGAAGAGCTTTTCAAAGGGGGTGTTGTTGCCACCAGAGTTTCGGTGTCAAGTCGGTACTCCCTGTCGAGAAGATCCGTTTTCACAACCCACTCGTGAACGCCGTGGCTCACGCCCGTTGCCTCCCGAAAACCGCGCAGCGTGAGAACGCCGCCGAGCTCATCAAGAGCGGCAACTCCCGTTTTCAGAATCCCAGCGACTTTTAGGGAGCGGCTTGCCAGACCACTACCGTCGTGTTGCGATGTCGACAAAACGAGTTTGTCACCCACCGCAACCTCAAGCTCCTCAGCTACTTTATAACCGAGCAATAAACCCCGCTCTCCCAGCACCAGCTCACCATCACGAAGCCCTCTCCACCAACGGGCCACTGCCTTTTCGCCTTCAAGAGAAACTCCGATAATGCGCACGGGTGAGCGTCTTGAACCAATAGACAAAAGACCATCCGCGAAAAGACGTGGTGAGGCTGCAACGATATGCTCCCCTGCTTCAAGATCTTCTTGAGTCAGAGGGTACTCGCTGCCGATCAGCGGATAGGAGGAGGCAGCAGGGTTGTAACCCTCACCATGAATCTGGGCATGACCAACCCACACTCCCGTATATCGCTGGTACATATCTTTTTTGAAACCATCACCAAAGGCGATGACAAAAATCAGCATGCCCGTGCCCAGACTGATTGACAGGGTCGTGATCAGAGTGCGGATCTTTCGTCTCCAGATGTTTCTCCAGGCAAGCCGAAAATAGAGCCCCCATCGGATCTGTAAAGAACTCATTGCTCCGCCTCTCTCAATGCAGTGGTGACAGGCATGCGGATAACCCGAGTCACAGGAAGCAAAGAGGCGAGAAGAGCCGCAGCAACCACACTCACCACAACAACAGCGATGTCTTCGAAACTATTGCGAGCACTCATCTCACGAATAACCACACCAGCCCACGAGAAGCCTTCTTCTCCCAACGATATGGAGAGAAAGGGTACCAGAGAGACACTCAAAACAGCTCCCAGAACACTGCTGGCACCAACGAGAAAAAAAGACTCCAAAAGAAACAGTGCGTAAAGTCTCCCATTGGAAGTGCCCAGTGCTTTCAACAAAGCAGTTTCGCGTGTTCTTTCAAAGGCCGACATCATCATCGTGTTCGACACTCCGAGCAGCACAACAATCAAAACAAACGCCAAAAAAACCACATTCCCCCGACGATCGGCCTCTATAGAAGTTGCAAGCTCGGGCGCCATTTCGTTCCAAGAAAAAACAGAAACACCTGGAGACTCTCTCTCGAGAAAACTCTCAATCTTCTCCACTGGAAGGGGCTTTCCCTCAGACTCTTTGAGAAGCAGGCGGTGCACCTGATCCGGTTGCACCATGATCTCTTGAAACAAGGGAAGCGGAATGAATATTGCGCGATAATTCAAATCGGGGCTTCCCAAATCAAAAATTCCTGACACTGAAAACAGCTCGGCCACCAAGGAGCCATCTGCGCCTTGCCCCAAAAACGATAGCTCCGTGCCCACTGAAGCGTTCAGTTTGCTTGCAAGGGTAACGCCGAGAACCACAGGGAGTGTTTCTGAACTTACGGATTTGGAGTTCAAAAAGCTTCCTTCAACCACCGACTCACTCAAACGCACAACCGTAGAGTCTCTTTCCGTATCAACCCCGGTGATCAAAACTCCTACCGACTCCCGCTCTGAAGCCAGGACTCCCGCAGACTCGGAACGAGGCGCATAAAGCACACCGCTGTCGTCGAGAAAACGCTTCAGAGACGAATCCGCTCCAAAGGCGAGGGTCTCGTAGAAATCACTCTTTTCTTGATAGGAGTCCTTCAGGATTTGCGCGTCCCCAAGACCGCTGTCTGTGATGAGATCTATAATGTCTGCATAAGAGCCGGTGCCAAATGCGAGAGTGAGACAGGCAAGAAAGGAGCCAAAAAAAGTCATGGAAGCAGTGAGTAAAGTGCGTGAACGATTGCGCCAGAGATTCTTGAACGCAAGGTTTGCGACTCCGCTGGGGTCAAGTGGGCTCATTTGAGAGATCCCGAACCAAGCCTAGACACCTGAAACTCCGATTCTTTGACCGGGGCGTCGAAGTCGATCTCAAGGTATGTCAGGGTTGTCGATTGGCCCTTATCCTCCTCAAGTTGGGGCTCCACGGTGAGTTTTGAGGGAATTGTCCGACCGCCCATTTCTTTGACGTCTCCGAAACTCATTCGTCGGGCCAGGCGTTGCTTTTCATCGAAAAAATCCTGCCGCTCGGGAAGGCTGCTACCACCATTGACACAGGTCAGCACCCGCGACCAGGCAATGGGGACATCTTCTTTAGGAACACTCGACACACAAATTTGACCTTTGTTTGCCAATTCATTGTCGATTGTATGGGTGTAGTCCCGTTTCCAGCTCACCTCACGAACGAGGTCGTCGTTGGTGAGATCGCTCCCCATCCAAGACTCACTCATCATTGAAGGTGGCAGCCTCACCTTCCGGCGGATCTTCGGAAGATAGTTCCAAATCTCGGTTTTTCGTTTGAGTGTCGTGACCCCACGTTCTTTGCGCGGGTTCGTGATGGTGATCAAACTGTAGTCTTGCCCAAGAGTGACAATGCTCATCTCGAGTTTTCGTTGATAACGCTTATTGACGATTTCCACAGTTACTTTCGCCCGGCTCGAGTCGGTCCGATAAAGGGTGTCCAGGCGATCCATAATCGCCTCAGGAGAGCTTTTCTGTGCTTCCATTTGCTGGGCCAAGGCCACCTGACCCAACAGGGAAAGGGCAAAAGAACTGCCAAACGGAAAGATAAGACAAGCCGCCAAGGCGGAAAAACTGTGGGTTGATCGCATCTTCACGCTCCTTTATGACAGCGTGAATTTAAACGAACAGAGAATGGAAAACAACACGACCCGAACGTCGTACCGCGGCGCTATCTCACGACAGTCGTGACTCCGAAACAGAAGATGAGCGAACCCGAGGATTGAGTCTTGGCCCTACTCAGGCTCCTCCACGTTCTCACCACACGTTTCCACTTGAAGGAGCTTCATGATCTCTTCAAGTTGTGCTTGCTCTTCTGCGCTCATGTTGTTGAGATCTATGGTTTGTTCTGTTTCAGTCACGACCACCTCGCGACTCGTCTGGCCTGGGTTTGTAGCGGTTAGCCAAACGTTTTCAATAGCGACGATCTCAGCTTCCACCGACTCAGACTTAGATTCTAAAGACCGCAAGTCTCTCAGTCTTCGCTCCAAAAATGTCCGAATTCTTCTCTTTGCAAAGTCTGGATGTTTTTTGATTATGAAGTAAACCATATCCACGAAACTCAATTGACTCTTTGGGTCCGTCAGCAAAGTGTAGTAAACACCTTGAAAGAAACTGATCTTTTCGGTGAGACTACAGTTTTTTCCGTTCACTGCAGCTGTCTCGTTGGAAACTTGGACCGACTCATCTGCAGACCGAATTGACCCTGTTCCAGGGGGCGGGTTGCATCCACCCACGAATGCAAGAATCAACGCAGCGATCAGAGATTCTGATTTAAACATAGAGTTCCCCTCATGCACAGCTCCAAAAGTTAAAAGAACTTATTCGGGCAAAGGAAGCCCCAGCCCTAGACTCGGCAAAACGGAAAGTTCCCGGAGGGGCTCCATTTTCCTGAGACTCCAGATTTGCCTTCACCCACTTCAGAACTTTCTTTTTCGTTTCATCTGGAGACTTCAGAATCTCGACGAGAGGGTCTGAGAATGCTTTTCGACGGGCCTCAAAATCAAATCCGGGAAGCCGCGCTCCTTCAGTCAAAAGCGCAGGACCGAGGCGTGCTGAGTCGCGGTCAGTGCTTGACCTCTGAGCAACACAACCGATGAGCGCCAGGCCACAAACGAGTGCTCAGAATTTCAATGGGAACCGGTTCATGTCTCCTCCTAAGGGCACTCTTAAAGTGATCTTAGCACAAACCGGTCTTGAGCCCACTCTTTTTCCTTCTGCCTGCTGATCACGTATCATAGCCTCCTGCTGAGTGTTGGTAGGGAGCTTCTATGAGCGCAACAAGCCTGTTCCTCGTCATGCTTTTGGTGTTGACCTCTTGCAAATCTCGAGAATTCAGCAACAGGCTAAAGGGTCAAGAAACCACGGAGGCCTCCACCAAAGAAATCTATCTCGCCCTCTCCAAAAAACTCACTAAAGGAACACCCCTACCCACAAACATTCGCTCTCTTTCTCACAACCCAAGTTTTGGCTTTGAAGTGGAAGGTCATTCCCCAAGAGTGCTCAAAACATACGGTCTCAACGGGCGTGGGATTGCCTCATTCTCTGAAGAAATCCTCATCCCAGAGCTTCAAAGAGTTTACCTCACATGGTGCCTTGAGGAGATCCGAAAACTGGGACCACAGCTGAAACCCGTGTGGGAAGACTCAAAGCTCCCCGTTTGGGATCTTTCCCGGTCGAGCATTTTCAAAACCTCAGCAGAGAAGACTCCCTCTCAACTGATGGAGATCTTCAAAAATGAGCTCAACCCTCCTCAAGGAATTCTTTTTGACTACCTCCCCCCCGAGCTGCAAAAGCTCATGTTCAATCGCTACCCCATCAAACTCTACATGCCCAAAAACCTTCGCCGACTCCGGAAACAAGCCGATGAAGTTTTCAGCTGGAGCGACGAGAAAGTGTTCCCACACTTCGATGAAAGCAGCTTGGATCTCTATGAGCACTACAAGGCGACAAACGAGCTCGACAACGAACTTCCACAGCTGATCAACCAAGTCAAAGACAATTTGCGCCAGAAGTTCTTGCAAAACTTGGCGATCTCGATTCCGAAACACTTGCTTGTTTTGAACGAGCAAGGCCAAAAGCAAAACTTGAACATAAATCTGACCGCTGAAAAACAGCTCTGGGAAGTCATCTCTAACAAATTTGACACCTACATCGAGATGGAGGCCGGACTGTTTGACTTTCTGAAAACCTTGCTGATCAAGGACAGCCAAAAGAAACGTGTCCAGCCAGCCAGCATTCACGCAACAGTTGTCGTTCCTAAGTCTGCATTTGGTGCCGAAACAAAAATGGAAAACCTTGTTCAGTACTACAAGTTTCTGGAGGCATTTGCGATAGTGTTCACTGTGAAAGGGGGCCGGCTCATCTCTTACAACAGCATGGTGAGCCCACTCGGCTTGTCCGCACTCAACGATGCGCGAAGAAGTTCCCAACTTCGGATAGGACATTGGAATGCCGTTCGCGTGCAAGAAGGAAGATTTAAAGAGTCGCTCAACTACGAACATGTTCGATTGGAGTTGAGACTATCTGCTGAGTCTCAGGCCTTTCGAAGGTCAGCATTTCTGTCTTTCTTGACAAACCTCTATGCTCAAACATGGAAGAACTTCGTGTGGAATGATGCAACACTCATTCCGGGAGGAACAATTTCTGAACGCCTCATTCCCCTTGGCCCCCAAAGTTTGATCGAATTCCTCAGTAGACTGAATGCGCTCATCGGCTCCGGAGGCGATAGCTTTCACTTCGCATATCTTTCTAAGCACATTCCTCTCTGGAATTGGGGCAAGCTCTTTCGACTCTCCCCAACAGAGTCAGCCTGCCTGAGCCAAGCAAAAGTTGCCTACTTCGAGGAACTGCAGGCGGCACCTGAATTGAACGCCAAGTCCATTGCGGAAGCTTCGGCCCACTGGGTCGAGAGGTGCGATGTGGTGACCATTGCATTTCGGCACCTGTTTCCAGGCTCCTTGAACCGAGAGCAAAGCGAAGGTTGAAATCTTGACTTACCGCTCAGAGCGTTCTCCAGACTGCCGCCGTCGGCCAACAACCACAACAGCCTTTAAGGGAACCAACGACTCTGAGGGCGAAAACATCTCGTCACGCCAGGCTTTGTGGGGAAGCCTCTTCGAAATGGACTCTAGCTGTGCCACCACCTCCCGCAACGTGTCTTGGGCAACATGGAACTCCCCTGTAAAATAGAGTCGTTGATCGCTGGGTGGATCTTCAAATGTTTGCTCCAGAAAGTCCTTGTGCTGATCTTTGTGCACGACCCTGGCCAAGGGACCTTTTGTCTTCAGCCTGATGATCCCCGGTGAGCGAGGAGTGACACGTTCATTTTCCAGGCGATCAATCAATCCGAGACGATCCAGATCTCGAGTTACTTTTTGCCAAGCGACTTTATCTATTCCCAGCTTGTCTCTTATTCGGCTGAAGTCCCACCCGCGGTGGATGAGCTGAAAAATCTCAAAGCTCTCCAACGACTCGGCAAAGAACTCTTCTTGCTCATCTGTCAGATAAACCTCAGGAAAGCAATCGTTCCTTGCCAATTCCACGAGGTCAAAAAAGCGGATTCCAAGAACATCGCAGATTTCCATCAACCTACCGACACCGAGCTCTTTCTCTGAGAAAATCCTCTTCACAGTAGTAACAGAAACACCCAGTTTCTGAGCCAGATCAACGTACTTCAAACCCTTTCTCTTCAAGAGTGTCTTCAGTGTTTCAATGATCGCATAGAGCTGGGACTCGTTCATTTCGCGCCTCCTGCGGGAACCTTCAATGCCATCTTTTTGCAAGAGAAAGTTATAAGAGGGGGCTCACGATGTGGTCAATCTTTTTTCCAAATCAGCTTGCATGTCGCCTCCAGCGATACCAGCCCTTGAGTTTGGTATCACCTGACGGACCCTTCAAATTTCCTCTGAAACTGAGGCAGACTTGCGCTACCTTGCACTTCTCAACTCGACACCACCACGAAACTCACTTGGGAAGAGAGTCTCATTCGGAGGATCAAATGAATCAAATAGCGAAGGTCTTTATTGCACTTTCCTTGCTTTTCTCAGTGACCCACCAATCTCCACCTGCCTTGGCAGACGGCTCGGAGGGCACTGAAACAGCCGACTGGGATCGCGCCTGGTGGATCGAAAAAACCGCCCGAACCTTGAGTGCCGACACCCTGTTCTTGTCTCCCGGCGAAGTGCAAGCTCTTCTGCAACAATCGGACACAGAAATTGTCTCACAGCTCATGCAAAGGCCTGCTTTTGCTGATGGCTTGGCCGAGTTTTTCCTTTACTTCCTGGGGTTCAAAGGTGGAGGCTCAAAACGATATGAAAATGCAACCTCTCACCCTCTGAGCATTGGGAGCGCGGTTGCGGTTTACGAAGGGCAAGACTTCTTTGACGTTTTGTTGGCGTCGACCTCTCCTCGATATGTGCTCCCCCTGGAGAGTGCTCCCGAGTCTGGCGAGAGCCACTTGCAAATCATCACTGCCTATCAAGAGCAAATCGAAGCTTGGAGAAACATCATCGAGGTTCGAGGGGAAGATGGCGAAATCGAACACTTTGAAAAACAGGCCTTTTGTGATGACTACTTTCTTGATTTCGAAAAGGAAGATAGCAAGTCGCTCAACCTCTTTGTCAACGTTCTTGGTTTTGGAAAAAGTCGCGTTTGGCTGGAGCGCCTTCACTCCCATTCACACAACGACATCGTCGTGGGCTGCATGTTCAACTGGGACCCCACTGGAGAGAAGACCCATGCGGCCCTCCTCCAACTTCAATCGCTGATCGAGCACTTTGCTTCTGTGTACCTTCAGTTTCTTCCCAGCGACTATGAACTGCAGAGTGTTTTGGATTTCAGAACCATTCCAAACCCAATGCCTTCAAATCAGAACCTGGACAGTTCACGGCTTCCCTACGAGTACTGGGTCAAGCTTCAAAACTCCTCAACCAACCGCCAAAGAAGAAGAGCGGCCCATTTTTTCCGAACCTACCTGTGCGATGATCTCACTCCCATAGAGCTTCCCGATACCGATCATGGAATTGGAGATGTCCATGCCAGCCAGCCTGAATGCCAGAGCTGCCATTACAAACTGGACCCCATGGCTGGCATGTTCTGGAACTTGGGAATTGCTGGAATACAATATGGAACGCCAAGCCAATCAGACGACCCCAATTACGTTTTTGATGATGGGGTCGTGCTCAGCGGCCAACAGTGGAGCGAGTACCTGGCACCATGGAAGAGGGAAGATGGCACCTGGAAAACCGGTCTCGTTCGCTCGCTTTCCGATGAGTCTCTCAACAACTACGGGAATGGATTTGAAGATCTGTTGAACATCATACAGGAGGCTCCTGAGTTTCGCTCTTGCATAGTGCGCCGCATGGCCACATTTTATCTTGGCAAAGATCAGACCTTTGATGGAGGTTGGCTCAGGGAACTTGAAAACGACTTCGAAGAACTGCCCAACTCGGGTCTGGCATTTCGCAGCATTTTGAAGAAGCTGGTCACAAGCCATCTGGCAAAAGCCCGCGATCCCAACCCAGAACTGTGCTACGACACGCCCTCATTGCCCGGAGAAATAGACGCTTCAGTGCCTTGCCGCGTGCGTTTTCTGTTGGAGGAAAACTGTCAGACCTGCCACAACAAAAACACGGCTCGTGGAGGACTGGATGTGACCTCATGGGTCGAGGCCGAAGGCGGACAGACCTTTCGCTACATAAAGAACGGTGAGCAGGTTTCTGCCCCAGACTCTCGGCATGCGATTTCGGAAAGACTCACAACAACAGACTCCACCCTCAGAATGCCCCCAGGTTTTATGCCCGACACTGATCGCAGCCAACTTCTGAACTGGCTCCATTCACCTTCAACACCAAAGTGAGGAAAATATGAACTTCATCAAGCAAATGGGGACCGCCTCCGGCCTTACCATCGCAGCCTTGTTGATGCTCGCTTCTGCATGTGGACTGAACTCAGCGGGAAACACCTCGAGAGTGTTCGATGGCGGAACACGTCCGGGGCAATACAAGGGTTTTGACTCGGTCCAAGAGCAATTGCGCCAGAGACTCTTCATTGAGAGTTTTCAAGATCGGTTTCTTCTGCAACTGGTCATTGAAGACCCGCTTGGCTCCCTGCGTCCGTTGATGGGGCTCTTCATTGGCGACTCTGGTGGCAACCGTTTTGTGAATGGTGAAGCAAATCCAATGAATGTGCTGCTGTGGAGCGCGACGCTTGAGCGACTGGCCGCTTTGCTCTCACAGAATTGTGATCCGGAAACACCCGACGAAAACAGTTACTATCCTGGAACTTTATTGTATGACAACCTCAGGGAAAACATCAGGGCAAACCTAGCTTCCGTTTGTGAGAGATCGGCCACCTCCGAACACCTCAGCGATCTCTGGATCAGCCTCATCGGCTTTCAGGCAGACAGAGAAGCACTCACTGCCTATGTTGAGTTGTTGGAAACAACTCAACAGCAAGAAAACATATCCAGTCATGATTTGGTCAAGGGTGCTCTCTTCAGCATTTTGATGCACCCCGAAATGTTGCTCAAGAGATGAACTGTGAAGGCAGATTGATCAGACCCGGAACTCAGGAGTTGTGTTTTGAAAACAAAGAATAAAAACCGTCAGGCTCAGCAGAAAGCCAACTATTCAAGAAGAGAGCTGCTTCTGCGAAGCGGCTCAGGGCTCGCAGCCTATACTCTGTTGCCCGTGCTCGGAACAGGAAGACCTCTTGCTTTTGCACAAGAGCGCCCAAACCCCGCCGAAGAGCGTTTCTTCATCCAAGTGTTTGCACCTGGTGGGTGCGATGCAACCTACTCCTTCGATGCACGACCACTGCCCTTTACTGAACAGGGCATTCTTCAGAATTATCTCGGAGAAGAACCTTCTGTCTGGTTAGGCTCGAGTCAGGGATCAACTTTGGCAACGTCTCTTGTGAACCCTCTGATTCCTTTTCGAGATCTGTTTTCGGTGTGCACAGGAGTGCACATGGACGACCGAACAGACGGACACCTTGAAAGCTCTAAAGTCGTGTTTTCGGGACGGACCACGGCTGCCGACATGTTTGTTCCTTGGCTCAATCAGGAAGCTGATTCTAGAAAACCCCTGGATTTCTTGCACCTCGGCGGCC
>JANQPW010000718.1 GCA_028285285.1 Silvanigrellales bacterium | reverse complement strand
GCCTTGTAGAAATTGACAACACCGATGCTGAGGGCCGGTTGGTGCTTGCTGACGCGCTTCACTTAGCCTGCGAAGCGAAGCCCGATTGCGTCATTGATTTTGCAACACTCACCGGAGCCGCAAGGGTGGCATTGGGTCCTGATGTTGATGCTTTGTTTTCGAACACCCCGTCTTTGGGAGGTCTTCTGCAGCAGGCAGGAATTGAAACAGGTGATTGGGTTTGGACGCTCCCTTTGGTGGCTCACTACCAGCGGATGATTGACAGCAAGATTGGCGATACCGCAAACTCAGCTTCGTCGGGGTTCGGAGGTGCGATCACGGCGGCTCTGTTCCTGAAGACCTTTGTGGGCCTCACGCCCTGGGCGCACATTGACACGTTTATGTGGGGAGATGGGGGAAGTGGCCTCACAGCTGCTCAGCCAGGTGCCACCGGAAAGTGTGTTCGGCTCCTTGTGGAAGCCGTGTCGCAAATGGTCGAAAATGAAGAGGGTGCGTGAAAGCTACCTCAGAAAGGAGACAACATGGCAGCGGTTCCACAAGAGGAGTCCGAACAAGGCGCCGACTTGGATTTGATCAGCGGGCATCTTCGGGAAAACATCCATGACATCAACAATGCCCTGTTTGTCACCAAGGGGTTTGTTGAGGAGTTGTCGGAAGAGCTCAAACGCCTCGAAAGTCGTGCCGACGAGTCTGAGCGCAAGCTCCTCAAGGAAATGTTTGATGCCCTTTCGCGGAATGTGACAAAGCTGGATTCCAGCATCCAAAACTTGAGAATGTTTGCAAAACACGGTATCTACGAGGAACCTTTCTGTCGTGCCGGAGCACGTGCTGCGCCGGCGAGCTCTGCTGAGCGTGGAAGCCGGCAGCTGAAAATCAAAGGCTACTGTTCGGATTTTCGGAGAGGTGCCAAAGGAAGTGAGCCGCCGCCTGGTTCGGTAGCCGTCAGCTCCGTCGCCCCTCAGAGGAGGGAATGTGATGGGAAAGAGAAAGATAAGAATGCATAGGCTGGAGTTCAAAAGGTAGGACTTTTACTCCGGTGGGCAATGGATGAGCCCGAACGCCTCAAACATTGCGGAAAGTTCTTATTTCATGACTTCCTGCTCTATTGAGTAGCATGTGATATTGACGGCTGCAAGATTTTTTTTGATCAGCTTTGAGACTGCGTGTGGAGGGGCCCATTTGGTCTCTATTCAGAGACAACGCCCGCACGATAAGTTACTGAACCAACAAAGATTTCACGTGTGATTTTGGTGACCACAGCTGCCGCTGTTGACTCACCCACCTCGACCACCCGCGCGAAGCCAGCAGGAATGGCGTCCACATCTTCCTCGAACCCTGGAGGACCGCCTATGTGGGAGTAAAGGGCAACAAGATCTCCTCTCTCAGGCCCTTCGCTCTCTGGCAGAATGTGAATCACATCAAGAGGTGATGCGAGCATTTGGTCTCCGTTGCCAATGGCAACAACTTGACCCACCACATCACGGCTGGGAGATGTTGTGGAGGTGTCGACAGCCCGCAGAAGGTCCACATAAGGAACGAGGACGTCGTCTGCACGAATTCCTGTGTGGGACTCTTCGACAACAAACTTGCTGCGTCCTGACTCGAGCGTTTCAACTGCTCCCACAACGCCGCTGTATGCCCAAACCTGGGAGATTTCTCTGTCTCCGGCCGGATCAGCTATGCTCTCTTGGGCCCGAACGGTAACAAAACGCTCTCCCGGCTGCGGTTCCCACTCGATGTCTCGTGCCGTGGAGATGATGTCTCCCTTCCCCGCGGCTGCATTCTGAGAAATGAGACGATCAACGGTAGCAAGGGCGTCAGGCTCCTCGGAGGAAATGTATCCGGGAAGAGTGATAAAAGTTCGACTGGTCAACACTGTCCCCCCATATTTGTCGATGAGATCAAATTCGGGAATGTCTTCCATTTTCACGAGAGTTCCGTCCAGATCTCTCCATGAGTCGACCAGGGGGTTGCGCTCCGGTTGAAAGTCTCCGGAGGCCAGGGCGATTGGAATAAAGTCACCTGTGTCTCTCAAAGCAATGCCCGGTGGGAGCACGCCATCGCTTGGTTGAAACACGATCCTTTGCCCTGGTGAGATGATATGGGGGTTCATGATTCCTGGATTGAACGACCAGAGTTTTGGCCACCAAAAGGGATCATCGAGAAGCTGATCACTGATGTCCCAAAGAGTGTCTCCGGGTTGCACGATGTATTCCTCCGGATGTCTTCCTTGGGGAAGGGGCTGCAATCGCTCAATGGCAACTCGAACGTCTTCTCGTTCAGAGTCGGTCAATCCGTTGACTTTTTTTTCAACAGGAGCGTTTTCCTCCGCTGTTTCGGCGCCGATGGTGACCAACTCCATATCTTCGAGATCAACCGGAACCTCTTCTGTGACCTCGGCCTCATTGTTCAAGAAGTCGTTGGTTGGTGTTTCTGTGTTGGTGTCCAGTTCTTCGGTGAACAGACCTTCAGAAGGGTTGGTGGGCTCTGTGGTTTCGTCGCTGTCATTTTCAGTGATGGGGCTCGTTCCAATGTTCGCAAGCGGGTCGAGGGGAACGACTGTGTTGGTCTCTTCGGGAAAGGACTCAGAAAAATCCTCTTCAGAGAACTCAAACGCTCCAACGTTGGAGGGCTCGTTGCTGGGTGTGTCAAAGAAGGGATCGGCTTCTGCAGCTGTGTTGACACTAAAGGGATCGACCGGCTCCACGTTTACGCTGTTGCTTTCAAGACCAGGAGCCGCCCCTTGGTTTTCACTCACAGCATTTGTGACCTCTGGATCGGGAATCGGGCTGTCAAAAATGTCGTTGGTGGTGCTGTTTCCTTGAGGGAGTTCGTCTGTGAAGAGGCTGTTCGACGAGGCACTCTCATCTGCTTCAAAAAGTGTGTCGTTACCGTTTTCGAGGCCAAAACCTTCCGAAGGGAAAGAGTCTTCTGCGAATCCGTTTGCAGTGTTGTTGAATGGATCTTCTCCAAAAGCCGTGTTGTTCCCACCAAAAAGGCTGGAATTGTTAACGTCGGCGTTTGGACTTGCTGTGGTGTTGAAGTCTTGCTCAAAATTGTTGATTTCTTCCTGGGCAAGGGCCTGACCTGAAAAAAATAATGTGATCACTGCGAAGGTCACGAAAATTTTCATTGGAAGTTCCGCATGAGACTGAGCTCTCGGCGCGCATGATCGGCAGCTTGGCTGTCAGGTGAAAGGGCAATGACTTCCAGAAGGAGGTTGGTGCTCCGTTGTTTTTCTCCAAGCTGTGCATAAGCCTTGGCTTGTGTCAGTTTCGCGCGGGGTAAGTGGGAGCTTGATGGGAACACCCCCATGAGGTGGTCGAGGGGTGGAAGAGCCTTTTCCGGAGCGTTGAGAGCAAGCCAAGACTCAGCCAGAAGCACATCGCTGATTCCCTCATCGGCAAAGCCGGGGTATTTCATTTTGATCTGCTCGAGAAGAACAACGGCTTGACCGTAGTTGGCCCTTTCAATGGCTTCTGTTGCTTCATGCAGCAGTTCTGCAGGGCTTTCGGCCCGCTCAGCTGACGCTTCAATTTGAGTTCCTGTTGGGAACTCTGTTTCAATACCCTCGCCCCAGTCTGGTTCTTTGCCAACAGGCAAATCAAGGCCTTGAGATGAGTTTTGATGGCTTCCCATGCTTTCAAAACTCAGATTGTCTTTGGGAACAAAAACTCCCGATCGAAAAGCTCTTTTGAGGGAGGCCACAGAAGCCCGAAGAGACAGAACCTCTTGTTCGAGCGTGTTGACCTTAGTTTGCAGGCTGGCCAACTCGCGGTGCGACCCTGTTGCCTTTGGCTGTTCTTCTTCTGGGAGGACCGTGTCAAGGGTTCTGTCCAGAGAGTCTATGATGTTTGCTGGGTGGAGTTTCTTAATGCCACCTATGATGGCTTCGGAGGGTGTGAAGGACTCGTCTGAAGAGTCGCTGGCGGCTTCTTTGTCTTGTTGCTCGCTGGCCGAGCGTGCTGCATCTTCAGATGGTTCTTTTTCGTCTTTGCTTTTGCCGGTGGTGGCTCCGTCTTCCTGCTTTTGAGTCTCGGCCGATTCTGCCTCTTCGTCGTCACCTCCTCCAAAGAAGGAGAGACAACCTGGGAGCGCGATCAAGCTCAGCCCGACCATGAACAGAGCCATGGCCGTGTGTGGGGAGGAGGTTCGAGCGCTTGTTCTTTGCATCATGAGTTCGGCTCCAAACTCTCATTGCGGTGGCCATACGGGTGGCCGTCACCATTCTCTATTGTTATCATCCCCTTCACTCGAAAAGCCGGCAGACCTGGCGAAGACGTCAACTCCAGGGGTGCCGCCCAGAAGAGATTGCCGACCGTGAGGTGATGGGCAGAAAGAGGGGAAAATGATGATGGCAGTCTCGCGACCGCGACTGGTGGTCACGGGTTATTCTCGTGGGCTGGGCTTTGAATTGGTGAAGCTTCTTCAAAAAGAACATGATCTGACATTTGTGGGGAGGAGCGAGCCTCCTTTGAGAAATGACTTTGCCGACCATTGGGTGAAGTGGGATCTCTCTCGGGTGGAAGACAACTCCGTTCGTTCGTCGCTCTTGAGTTCTCTGCAGCAGTCACCAGGGCGCATAAGGGGTGTTCTTCACTCTGCTGGGCTGGTGGACCCCGTGGGTGAGTGGGCCGAAGACTCATTGGCGGGTGCGGACGCTGCCATGGCTGTCAACACACTCTGTTTTGGCAAACTGGTGGGCTGGTGGTTGCCCAGCCTGCAGGCATTTTCGGGTCAGTCGCTTGTGTTTCATTTTTCATCTGGGGCAGCGGTGAATGCCTACTCGGACTTAGCCGCTTATTGCACCAGCAAAGCTGCAGTGCTCATGTTCAGTCGGTGCCTTGCTCAGGGTTTGGCTGCAGAAAATGTCGCCGTGTTGAGTGTTGCGCCCGGCACGGTTGACACAGATATGACCAGGCCGCTTGCGCACTCCGATCCGGAGCGTTTGCCCGGTCTGCAGAAATTTCGTGATCTCAAAAAGGAAGGCGGCTATGCCAACGCAGGAGATGTGGCGTTGCAAATTGCAGACTTTCTCTTTTCAGAAGAACAGACCGACATGCGACTGAAGGCCCACGGAAAGCTTTATGATGTGCGCAAGCCAGGGGAGGTGAGCCAATAGCTCTTGCCGAGGCGATCTCAAAAACGCCCTAGTTTTTCCTGTTCAACAACTCGTTGAGAAGTGCGTTCACAGATTCTCGGGCTGCCTCACAGTGGGAGTCGCCTGCAGGGAGGCGTTCGAACAATCGAGCGACCAAACTTTTGGCTTCCGCAGTGAGGCTTGCGGCCATATCGGAGGCCTCGGTGATGCCCATAACCGACACGGCGGTTTGTTTGCCCGCGGCAGTGTCCTTGCCCGCGGTTTTACCGAGCTCGCTCGACGACTGCGTGGCATCAAGCACATCATCAATCAGTTGAAACGCGAGGCCAAGCGCAAGACCGCTCTGTCGAGCGAGTTCACGCAGTTCAGCCACACTCTGCGTGCTGATTTCCAGCTCTCCCAAGCCGCAAATCACTCCCAGCTCAATGCTTGCCCCGAGTAGGGCTCCCGTTTTCAGCGTGTGAATAGTCTGCAGGGTTTCCAGCGACACGGGCTCGCGAGAAGAGCCAGAGGTGGCCACGTTCTTTGATTTCTCTTCAAGAGCCATGTCGAGCCACTGGCCACCGATCATCCCGCGATGACCAGAGAGTTCAGCGAGCACCTCAACACACAGCGCTGTGATGTTCGGCATGCGATTGGGTCGCAGTTGCGACAAGGTGAAAAAGGCGTCTGTGAGGAGTGCGTCGCCCACCAACACTGCTTGGGCTTCACCGTAGACCTTGTGAACTGTTGGCTTTCCCCGGCGCAGATCGTCATCATCCATGCAGGGAAGGTCGTCGTGCACGAGGGAATACGTGTGGATGAGCTCCACAGCCCTTGCAGCCAGTGTGGCGTTGTCGAGCGCAGAGCTCGAGCCAAGAGCTTGGGCAAACAGCAGACACAGCCTGGGCCGCACCCGCTTCCCTCCTGCCTGAAGGGGGTAGACAAGGGCCTCTTTGAGCCGGGAAAGCTCTGGTGCGCTGGACCCTTTTTGGCCGGGGTCATGTGCCTGAAAGGAGACAAAAGGCTCTTCAAAGCGAGAAAGGACCTCTTCAAGTCGCGCGAGTGGAGTTTGTTCAGGTTCGTGCGGCATGGGGTTTCACCTTGGCAACAGGGTTCGCCACCAAGCTCTCAAAGCTGAGGCGTGCGGTCAAGACAGGAAAGGGGCCTTTTTGTCTCAACCCGGCACGAAAGGGCTCAGAGCCATTCAGCCTTGTAAAATTCGTTGGTCTTTTTCATGCATTCTGCATGCGTGAGTTGATCATATTTAGCGACGTAAATATGGCATGCGCAGGTGTAGTTGAAGGTTGAGTCATTCTCAACAATACAGTCGTTCCACTGTTTTTGCCCTGTGTCGATCACCCCAAATTCGCGGTAGGGGTCGTTGTTTTTGTCGTGGCATTTGGCACCCACAAACACGCGTTGACCTCCCAAGCGCTTCTCGCGAGGCTCTTTTTCCCAGTATTTGCAGCGTCGTGTGACGCCGTCGGGGGCCTTTGGATCGCCGCCTTCAGTTCCGGCCGTGCTTCCGGAGGGTGAGCCTGAGGGCTGCTGTTGGTGCAGATAGCGCATGAACATCCAACCCTCTTTGTTGTCGTTGGTCTTCACCTTGGCCCAGTCGGTGTCGTCTTTGCTGATGCCCAGGCAGGTGACGCCTTGGGCGCGTGGCACGTCAGCAAGCAGCGTTGAGGTTTTGTCCGGTTTTTCGCGCAACGCGAGCGGGTCGTTTTGTGTGTTCACGTAGAGAATCGATGTGTTGCAGTCGGTCAGCTCAGGATCGTCTTCGCCGGCTTGAATGGCCACCATTTTGTCCCAGAGGGTTTTAGGCCAGACATCGTTGTTGCATTTGCTGGTGTCTTCTTCCTCTTCCAGGCAGAGGTCGACGAGATCTTGCGCCACATTGCATTGGAAGTTTTCATTGGAGCAGCGGGAGTCTTCCGGCTCCGGCGTGGGAGTGGGCTGGGTGGCTGCAAAGGGGTTGGGTGTGGGCGATGGTGTGGGAGCCGGGGGTTGCACCGGATCCTTGCACGCCAAAACCCCCATGAGGCCAGCAAAGCCGAGCAAAGTGGGGAAGAGTGTTTGCCATTGTTTGTTTGTCATTGTGGCACCTTCAAATCAATCGTCGAAGAGAATCACGGTCTTATCGGTGAAGCGCACGTCGAGCTTGAGTTTAAATTCTATCTCATGAGAATAACCGCGAAAAGTGCCAACGATTTGGTGCAAGGGGTGTCAGCTCTTGGAGGAGCTCGCACGACCTTGGCCCGTTGAGCGGTTGCATTCGGCAAGAACTTCTTCGAGCAGCTCCTTTGAGAGTGGCTTCTGGAGGTGACCTTTGACCACGTCAAAAGCCAGTGACTGCTCGCGATCGGAGTCAAGCGAGGAGCTGGTGAGCATGTAGACACTGATTCCCTTGTGGTTTTCTTTTTGCGCCGAAAACTTCCTGAGGAATTCAAAGCCATTCATTTTTGGCATGTTGATGTCGAGAAAAATGACCTGCGGAGGGTTGCCTTCAAAGACACTTGATTCGTTTCCTGCTTTCATCAGCTCAAGGGCCTCAGCTCCGTCGTGACAAACATAAACCTTTTGGATCGTTGTGTGTTTCTGGATCAATCGTTGTGTGAGGTACGTGTCGAAGTCGCTGTCGTCGATCACCAGCACTGAGTTTACTTTCATGCAGACCTCTTCGCCACTCTAGGCAACTCCACAAAAAACGAGGTTCCCTGGTCACTGGTGCGGAACCAAATGCGCCCCGAGAGGCGCTCCACGTGCCGTTTTACCAAATACAACCCTAATCCGCTACCTTGAACTTGGCTACTCAGCCTCTCAAACATGCCAAAAACCCGGTTTTGGTGTTCCTCAGGAATTCCAACACCGTTGTCGGAGACCTCTATTTCGACTTTGTCTTGTGTTTGACGCGCGCGAATCCAGACTCTCCTGTTTTCCTTTTTGGGGTCGCAGTATTTGATTCCGTTCGAAATCAGGTTTTCGAGAATCTGTCGCACACGCACTCGCTCTGTTGTCAGAGTTATCTCGTGGGGCAGGTCGAGTGCCATCTGAACATGATTTTGCTGAAGCAGGCCCTGCAGGTTTCCCTCAATTTTTGCCGCAAGTGCGTGCAGCGAAAATCTTTCGACCTCCATCTCGCCATCGGCTGTGGTCAGTCGCAAAATATTGGCAATGAGGTTGCTCAGGTCATCGGCGACCTTCTCCACTTTCACCAAATTGTCGATCTCTTCTTTGTGTTGCCCAGGGGCGTCTTCAAGATCTTCACGAATCAGGCGCGAGAGACCAACGATTGTGAGAAGGGGAGCTTTCAAGTCGTGAGACGCGCGGTAGGCAAAAGTTCGGAGTTCAGCATTCTTACTCTCGAGCTCCTCACCTTGCTCCACAAGCACCTCTTTCGCGCTATTCAGGGCACGTTGATTGTTGCGAAAGACCACCAACGATTTGGCGAGCTCTGAGAGCTCGTCTTCTCCAGTAACATCGATCTCCGTTTCGAGATGACCCTCCGTGATGTGCTTGGTCTGTCGGGTGAGGCTTCGCAGTCTCAGAATCACACGCTTGTAAACGTAGTTGCGGCCAAAGAAAAAGGCGATGGCCAGAGACAGACTACCCAGGCCAAGAACTATTCCCATTCCCAACAGTGTTCGCTGGCGACTTGCTTCTGTTTCCTGTACCGAACGTTTGTCCATTTCTTGCAAAAAGGTTCCAAAGGCGTCGGAGAGCTTTCGGTCTGTTTCGTTGTTGAGCTCGCTGGCAACCTGAATGCTTTCTGAAAGTTGAGCAATGTTTGTTTTTAGGGCAAACAGCCCTTCCTCGCCCAGCGACTGGCTGTGAAGGGTATCGATGTTTGCAGCTAGGTCGGGTAGCGGTTTCCGATCTTTGATGAGAGGAATACGAGCAGCGGTGTCGCGGATGATTTCAGTGAATCTGGCTTTGAGGCCCTCAATTGCCAGTCTGCTCTCCGAGACTCCCAGTGCCGTGAGGTTGGTTTGAGCACTGGTGAGCTGCACCAAAACTTCGGAGACTTGGTTCAGATCGAAGTGGTGCTGTTGCCATTTTTCTGAGGTGACTTTTTGTAAGGTCATCCGAGAGAGAGCTTTGTTAGAGAAAATCTCTGCAAGCCCCGATTCAACCGACTCAGAAAGGTCGTAGAAATGGGTTTCTAGTGAGGTCATGGTCTTTTTTAGGTGGCTGAGGGTTTCTTGTTGCCCCTTGTTGAAGCTATTTCGGAGCTCGATTTGCTTTCGAACCATCTGCAGCTGCCGTCCGGTATTGTCTAGAATTTCTTCAAGGGCTCGGGGCAGCAAGGTGTTTGAGGCCAGTTCTTTTGGGCTGTTGCCCCCGATGAGTTTGTCCATGGCCGTTTTCTGTGCAGCATAGCTTTTCTCTGCCTGCTCGAGCTCTTCGATGGTCTGAATTTGGCCAAGGCTTGAGCTGGAGTGGGCAATGTCGTCTACGGTCTTTGAAATCTCGCGCGTTCGGATCAGCTCGGGAATGGTTTGCGAGGAGTAGCTTTGCAAAGACTCTTGCGTGCGCAGTTGAACCCAAAAGCCAATCGTGGCTTCGAGCACTGAAATGCTCGCCAACACAGCGAGAGTTCGGAGGAGTGTGCTTTCAATAGTGCCTGTGAGCTTCACTTCAGGATCTTTCTGAGGTTTTCTGGATATTGCTTTTTCAAGAAAGACCACTGCTGCATTTGGCTGCGATAACCGTACTCACGAGTGATTGCTCGCCACTTTTTCGCGGCTAACTTCAATGCTGCGGCGGGGGGTAATTCATTTCGGATAGTGGCGGATATGGCTGCTTTCAACACTTCCATATACCGAACATGGCCATGCATGTAGAAGTCGGGAAGACAGGACTCCAGGCTTTTTTGATGAACTCGTAGAAAGGGCCTGGAATAGATGCTTTCAATTTTTTTGTCGGCAAAATGAATCCTGCGGAAAGGGTCAAAGTAGTTTTCCTGTTGCACAGCAAGCTGAGACATCTTTGGGCTGCAGGCAAAGAGGCAAAAGAGATAAGAGACCTCTGCCGAGGGTGTGGACGCCGACACTGTGTAGTTCCACCCCCAATTGAAATAGGGCAGAGAAAAAGACTGTCCATTGATTTTGCCTCCGGGCGGGGCCGAAAAGGTCAGGCCATTCCGGGTTTTTGCCTCAGGTGAGTTCAGGGTTTTTTGGGTGCCGCCCCATCCTAAATTGCAATATTTGTTTCCTTGGGCAAAGGAATTGAAGTTGGCAAAGAGTCCATTTGTCAGAGTTCCTTTTTCAAGG
>JANQPW010000690.1 GCA_028285285.1 Silvanigrellales bacterium | reverse complement strand
TTTTCGGAGGTGTGCGAAAAGTGGTCAGAACTGTTCGCTTTCTGGAGGGTGCTCAGGTGGGTGAGAGACACCTCGCCACCAATTGAGAGGGCCAGTTTTCAGTTGGAGACTTTTTGAAAGAATGCGGGCCGTCGAGGCAGCACATACGCTGAGTCGGTCTCGGCCAGGCGTTCGTTTTCAATGGAAAACTCAAATCCGGAGAGCCTGTCGCGATAAACGCCATCTTCTAGGCCGGCAAACTGAACCTGTGAAAGGTTGAAAGCGCTTGAGCCCGATTTGTGAAGCACCACAAAGGCGTTTGCTCCACGTGACCAAACGAGAGTTTGATCGCCCTCCCAAAGGTAGATCTGCGACGTGCCACGAACATCACGGCGGAACTGGATCATTTCGGCGACTGTGTTGTCGAGATGGGCATTCAGGTAATCATTGCTGTCGAGCCCATCTGCGGTGCCCAAGTCGGTGTACACATAGGCCAACCCAGTGCTTCTTCCAAGGATGTAGGCATAGGCGAGGTGCTCATCTGCGGTGTCGTAAAAGCGCAGAAAGCTGAAAATGTCACCATTGTTCGGAATGTCATGGTTGGTGACAAAGGTGATGGAGCGTTCTCCGGGAACGGCGACAGAGAAGCTTTCTGGATCAATCAGCTCACGTAGGTTTCCCTGTGGTCCGAAGGCTCTGTTCATCACAAAAAGCAGCGGGAAGTCGTAAAAAGACAGGTCAGAGGCCTCGTAGTAGGGGCCAATGTTGCGTTGTAAGTTGTCTTCGCTGGTGATGATCTCTCCAAAAATCAGAAGAGAATCTCTGTCGACATCGCGCAGCACAACGTTGAGATATTCAGGTGGAAGGTGCTTGAGAGCATCGAAGCGGAAGCCGTCCACTCCCAAATCAATCAGCTTGTCGAGATAAGTTCTTTGCGCTTCGAGAACGTTTTCTCGGTTGAGGTTCAGGTCAGGGAGGCCTTTGTCAGGAAAGCCGAGACAAAGGCGGTTGTAAAGCACTTCGATGCGATTGTTATAGCTGGAGATACACCCGGTCGCATTGAAGTCTTCGGGTTCGAAGAGAATACTGAGGCCGTAGGCTTCGCGGGTGTTGGGGTCAGGGTAGTAAAGCTGTTCAGGGTTGTCTGTGTATCGCGTGTCGTACCGGGCAAAGTCGGGGTTGGCCATGTGGTTGAACACAACATCAGCGATGATCTTGATTCCCAAAGACTCTGCTTTGCGGTTCATCTCTGCAAACTCTGCCTCATTGCCCAGGGGGCCATCAATCACACGGTAGTCGAGGGGTTGGTAGCGAGCCCACCACTCGGTCCGGTTAATCGACAGTCCTGGGGGAGAAACGTGGAGATGAGTGTAGCCCCTTCGGGAGAACTCATCGAGTTCTTCAGTAATGCGGGCAAAGGGCCAGTTGAACACCTGGAGCATGACGCCTTCTTCCGGCGCTGCGGCAGCGATTTCCACCCGACCTTCGTCGTTGCGTTCCAGCACGCGTGAGGTGTCACCTCGAGTGGGCCAAGAGCTGCCACAGGCACCGACGGCCACAAAGGCTGCTGCAAAAAGGGTCAGGGTTGAACACTTCCCCATGGCGGAGCTGATCCACTTTGTGGAGGATAGCCGTCTGGGAGCCATTTTCATAAGGAGACCTCGCAGTGTTGAGGAGACCCTCTGCAGGCTCTTTCCATACTGAAAAGTATGAAGAAAGCGTTGCAGATACAAGTGTACTTTTCACACAGATTTCACTGTAGGTCAATGGAGACTCAACTAAGGTGCTGAATTTTCAGTGTTAAAAGTTTGCCGGTCGGTCAAAGTGAGCAATGCTTCCAAGAAATGAAACGACTCTTGAGCCGATTTGCCAGCAACGTAGATTCCGTGCTGGCAGAGCACAAATGCTCCTCCTCCTTCCTTCGGAAATCCAATATGAGGGGGTTTTGACGCTCTGAGCTGGACCTCGGCGGCTACGGCAGACATGTCTTGGGTGTTTGGCATCGCGGGCACGACGAGACTCTGCTCGTGGTTGGGAACACCCAGTGCTTTGAGAAGTTCGTGTGGACCCAGTTCCAGTTGCGATCTGCTTCCCCACTGGTCTAGCTGTGGCGGGTGGCAGTGAATGACGCAGTTTGCCTGGGGGAGGCTTTCATAGAGCGCCAAATGCACGAGGGTTTCATCGCTCGGCTTGCTTCGGGAGGGGAATGTTGCAGCTCCCGATCGACCCACGGGAAGAAAGTCTTGGGTTTGGATTTGACCTTTGTGGATTCCCGAGCGGGTGATCATCACCATGTCTTGAAAGCGCACACTCATGTTGCCGCTTGTGGCGGGCAAGCAGTTTCGTTCATTCAGCTTTCGGGCAATGGCACAGACCTTTCGAAGCTCACGCCCCACTTGGGAAGGGAGGGGGCGGCCATCAGCGAGAGTGCGTGGAAAGGGGAGTGTTGGGTTCAAGGCATCATTTCCTTTTTGAACTGTGCAGCATTTTGAGAGATCAGCCCAGAGGTTTGTGGGTCTTTGCCATCTGAGTTTGACCAAGAAAAAAGAGCTGTTCCCGCATTGAGCACATGCCGAGGTCCAAAGTCTCGAAGGGCTAGGGGTGCGTGTTGCGGCTTAATTCCCGCACTCGGAGTGGCCCAGGTGGGCAGGATCTGTTCGTTGGCGTAGGGTTTCTCCAGTGCAGCAGCAACTTCCTGTGCTTCCTCCAACGGAAGGCCGATGCTTCCATAGGGGCTTGGAAAGAGTGACAGGTGGGCACCCGCGAAGCGAGGGAGTGATCCCAAGCTCACGCGTGGGTGAATGCGGGGGGAGAGAGAAGAGCCGTGGAATGACCCCACAAGGGCTGGGTGAGAGAGGATCAGAGACTGAGAGTGGTGGCTCACCTGCTGCAGGGTGTGGAAACTGTCGATCCATGGGCTCATCAACAGCGCACGGGCACCTGCATTTTCCAGTTGCCTACACTCTGCTTTAATGTCGCCAGAAAAGTTCTGGAAGTGAACTGCATAGATCAAGTTGAGACCATCTTTGTCGAGAGCCTTTGCGACTCTCTCAACTCTGCGGAGCACCTGTTCGAGACTCGCGTCGTGGCGGATTTCATCGTCTTTGACAATGTTCACACCCGCATGGCCGGCCTCTCGGATCATTCCGCACAGCACTTCGTCGGAAAGGGCAACCGCTGGTTTGAGAATTCCCATGAGGAGAGGCGCTCGTTCTGCGCTCGGAAGAGATTCTGTCAGTGGAAAGGCAGGTCCAAAAGAAAATGGGGGTTTCCTGGAATTCTGTGAACCACATTTGAGCGTTAAATCGGTCCAATTCACCCCTTCCACAAAGCTCATTTTCCCAAACACGATTTTCACGAGCCAGTCGAGGCGCCCATGCCAAAGAGACAAGGGGAAAGAAACGGTGAAGGAGTGGGGCTGGTCTTTTTTCGAACTTGGGGTGATGCCAACAACCCGAGCCACCCGACGCTTCAGTTCTTCGAGGGGGGCGAAGCCTTCTGCCCAGGTTCCAAGGGACTGCCCAATGGCAAGATCTCGCGCGAACCCCTCAACGTTTTTCACGGTTGGGCTCAGCTCAAAGGTTGCGAGTGCTTCCCACTCTCCATGACGAGGGGTCTCAAAGACAACGCTTTCTGAAGTTGGGGTGCTCACAAGGCCTCCTGCCTTAGGGTGTAACACGGCCCTTCAGTCTTGCGCTGCTGGCGAATCACCCCGCGCTCCGTGATGATGCCTGAAATCAAAGATGCTGGAGTCACGTCAAAAGAGGGGTTCCAGGCAGGGGTGCCTGGCGGAGCCAGGGGGTGGCCTTGCAGGTGGGTCAATTCCCTCTGGGGCCTTTCCTCAATGGTGATGTCATTTCCCGATGGGCACTCCAAATCAATTGTGGTCCATGGTGCCGCAACGTAGAAGGGAACCTTGTGGTAGTGGGCCAGAACGGCCAGAGAGTAGGTGCCAATTTTATTCGCTGTGTCCCCATTCTCGGCCACCCTGTCGGCGCCCACGACCACTGCGTCAACCTTTTTTGTGCTCATCAAAGCAGCGGCCATGGAGTCTGTGATCAAAGTGCAGGGAATTTTCTCGTGGAGCAGCTCATAAATGGTCAGACGGCTGCCTTGAAGGTACGGGCGAGTTTCCGTGGCGTATGTGTGTGAAAGCCTGTTGCGACTGTTCAAGCTGCGGACAACCCCAAGGGCGGTGCCGTAGCCCGCTGTTGCCAATGATCCTGTGTTGCAATGGGTGAGGATGTTGAGCTTTTCATTTTGGGTGGATTCTTCGAGGTGGGCAGAGCCGTGGGAGCCAATGAGCTTGTTGGTTTCGAGATCTTGGTGCAGGGAGTCTTCGGCAAACTTGACGAGTTGTTCAACAGCTTCTGGGAGAGGGGTCGTTGTGGGTAAGCCCTGGAATTGCTGACGCAGTCGTTCCATTGCCTCATGGAGGTTCACCGCTGTGGGTCGGCTCGTTTCTAAATAGCGAGAGAGTTGGTCAAGTTTTTTCACCCAGCTTGTTGTGTCGGTACAACCCAAAGAGCTGCTTTGAGATTGGCCTCCCGATGTTGGCGTTCGAGCTTCTTGGGCCAGGCCGAGGGTAGCCGTGAGGGCAATGGCAGGAGCCCCTCTTACCTTCATGTCGTGGATCACCTGCCAGGCTTGCTCATGGTTGTCGACCCGCACGTAGTTTGTTTGGAGGGGAAGGGCCGTCTGATCGAGCACTTCAAATGTGTCGTTGCCAAATCTCATCGACTCTAACATGGGCAAAACCTTTCCTCAGAAGGTGAAAGCGCGTGAATGCGAGTGCAGCCAAGCCGCTTGGAGGCGGCAGGGTGCCGTATAGCGCAGCTCTTGGAGGTACTCAATCAAAAGAGGGCGGAATGGAAAGGTGGGTAAGTCTTGCCGAGGCTAGGGAAGAGTCGCTGCCGATGACCCGAAGGGGGTGAACCCAGACGGTTCATGTTGAGTGTCCGCGAAGAGAAAGAGGGAATCCAGTGATTGGGAGTTTGCTGACAGTTGTTGAGCACTTCATGGATCAGCTCCAAATTGCGGTCACCTTTGGCTTTGGCCTGCTCTTTCAGTTGTTCTTTCTTCTGCTCCCCGTTAACCTCCGCAATTGGACAGCCGACCAGCTCAACATCTTGACCTATCTTGCTATGCAGAGTTTTGCAGGAGGGGTTCTCTTTTTTATTTTGCCCACGGTCATTGGGGTCTACTCGCTGTCTTGGTCCCAAGGAGGTTATCTCTTTCTTTGTCTAAACACGGCTGCGTTTTTGCGAGTTGTTTGGAAAATTCCTCTCGAGCGTTCCTATCCGGTGACCTCAGAAGTTGAGGCGGTGGCTCCCATTGTGTTCAATGATGTTTACAGCGAAGAGAAAATGCTTTTGTTGGACGCTGCCTCTGCGCAGGTGGAGGCGAATTCGAGGGTGGATCGCATACGTTCGCAGCTGGTTCGTGTAAACCCGGAACGGCAGTCTTTGATCCGTGGCGGCGGCAGCCGCGGTCGCTAATTTGTCGCTGCCCCGCGTTGCATTTTTCATGATTTATCGATATCAATCTCATCCGCACAGTTGGACGCGCAGCTTTTCTTTGAAAACGGTTGCAAGTTTGATTCTATGTGGTTATGGCAGTGCCTGAGAGTCTCTGCCGAGTTGAGATGTGTTCATCCGGGCCTACGTGGTCAGAGTGGTCGCGTTTCAGTGTTGATTGAGATTTTTTGATTTGATGTTTGTATTCGTAATGTGCTTTTTGCCTGGAGGATCACAAGGTGGCAAAGGAAAAATTTGATCGGTCCAAACCCCATATGAATATTGGGACAATTGGCCACGTTGACCATGGAAAAACGACACTGACAGCTGCCATTTCTGCAGTTTTGTCGAAGTCTCAGTCAAAAGACGCAACTAAGTTTGACGAAATTGACAAGGCTCCAGAAGAAAAAGCACGTGGCATCACCATCAACGCGTCTCACATCGAGTATGAGACTGAAAAGCGTCACTACGCTCATGTGGACTGCCCTGGTCACGCTGACTACGTGAAGAACATGATCACCGGTGCCGCACAAATGGACGGCGCTATCATGGTTGTGGCTGCAACCGACGGCCCCATGCCACAAACTCGTGAGCACATTCTTCTTGCCCGCCAGGTGGGTGTTCCCTTTATTGTCGTCTTTTTGAACAAAGTGGACATCGCTGACGCCGAGCTCCTCGAGCTGGTTGAAATGGAAGTTCGCGAGCTTCTCAACACATACAAATTCCCTGGTGACGACACCCCTGTGATCCACGGCTCTGCTCTCAAGGCCTTGGAAAACGGAACAGGCTCGCGTGACGATGATGCTTCGAAGTGCATCTTTGAGTTGATGGACGCCGTTGATGAGTACATCAAAGAACCCGCTCGTCCTATCGACAAGACCTTTTTGATGCCTATCGAAGATGTGTTCTCAATTTCCGGTCGTGGTACCGTTGTGACAGGCCGTATTGAGCAAGGTATCGTCAAGGTTGGCGAAGAAATTGAAATCGTCGGTATTCGCCCAACAACCAAAACAACATGTACCGGTGTCGAGATGTTCCGTAAGATGCTCGACCAAGGTCAAGCGGGCGACAATGTGGGCGTTCTGCTTCGTGGTACCAAGCGTGAAGATGTTGAGCGTGGTCAGGTTCTCTCGCAACCTGGATCCATCAAACCGTTCAAGAAGTTCAAGGCTGAGGTTTACATTTTGAACAAGGATGAAGGAGGGCGTCATAAGCCTTTCTTCAAAGGGTACCGCCCTCAGTTCTACTTCCGCACCACTGACGTGACGGGTATTGTTGAGTTGCCTGAAAACGTTGAAATGGTGATGCCTGGTGACAACCTCAGCATCACGGTGGAGCTCATCACTCCTGTCGCCATGGAACCAGGGTTGCGTTTTGCTATCCGAGAAGGTGGAAAAACTGTTGGTGCGGGCACTGTTTCGACCACAGAAGAGTGATCCTTTGACTGCTTCGAGCAATCATTTGCTGGGGTGGTGACAGAAGATCCAAATAAAGCACAAAAGACCGTTGGCCACCTGCCGGCGGTTTTTTTGTGCTGACCGCCGAAATCTGGAGATGCTCGCTTCTGCGGCGAGCCGCAGCGGTTACTATAAATCATTGTTTTTAATTTACTTTTTTATTCTATGTGATTTGAATTTCAGATTTTGTCTTCATGTGGCGAGAACAAGCAAAGGTCCGGCGTGAGGAGCGCTGGGGACAGTGGCTTGGGGTGAAGCTATGAAGAAGCAAATGTCTTTGAAATCACGGGTATCATCAGGGTTCATGGCCGGTGCAGCCGCCTTCTGTGCACCCTTTTGGCTCTATGGGTGCGATTCGGGCACCCAGGGTTCCTTGATAGATGTGCCAGCCGAGCAAGCCACTGGGGCTGAACCAGTTGCTGAAGACCCAGCTGAGCTTGCACGGCAAGCTGCAGAGAATGATGCCTTGAGTTTGCTGGAGTCATCGGGCTTCTCATTGGAGCAGGCCAAGGCCATTGTTGTCGATGTGGGTGCTAAGGATCTTCTCCAGTTGGCGGTCGATAAGAGCCTCAACCCGAAAAAGGCCGCTAAGCTCAGCAAGAAGATCACAAAAGCCCTGAAAAAAATTGAACGCAAGCAGGAGCGGCAAGCAAAGCGGGCTGCTGCGAGGGGGAAGGAAGCCAACCCAGACAAGATCATGGTGAACGGTATTCTCAAGCTCGTGGGAAAATTGTCGCTGACTCGCGAAGAGAAAAAGAAAGTGCGAGCTGAAGACAACTCGGCCGCAATCTTTCGAGCGGTGGGTGCGGCCATCATTGATGAGGCACTGAAGTCATCTGCCGGAGGCGATCTGTCTGATGTTGTGGATGCACTGGCGCAATCCTTTGAAGGTGGCGCTTCTGCCGCTCTCGGTGGTGCCTTGGCAATGGCTGCGGCTGCACCCAAGGCTGTTCCCGATGTGAAACAGCTTGTGCAAGATTCTTTGGAAACTCGGCTGGAAACTCTGCAACAAAAGGGTGTGGCAGAGGAGTCTGCTGCATCAGAACTTTCTGAAGTGGTTGATAACGCCCTTGCGGAGAGCGGGGCTGGCGCTGCCTCTGACTCTTCGACCTCGGCAGGAACGACTGAGTCTTCTCTTGAGAGCAGTGAACTGTTTTCCGGAATTGTGGAGTTTGCAGCAGGCTCTGAAGTTGTGAGCGAAACCGTCAAAGACAAGGTTTTGGAAACCGCGGCCACAAACAGCGCTGAAGGCGCTGTTGAAAGTGCCTTGGAAAAGGTGACCAACGGCGAAGAAGTGGCGGGTGGGACAACCTCTGAAAGTGAAGACCCTCATGGAGATGGTTCGAATAGCTCTGAGGGAGAAACCACTGAGGGAGGTGACAGCGCCACTGCAGGAAACACTTCCGATTCAGGCACAAGTGGCGCAGACAGTGCTAGCAGTGATGAAAGTGTCGACAACTCTGGAAGTG
>JANQPW010000664.1 GCA_028285285.1 Silvanigrellales bacterium | reverse complement strand
GTGAGAGCTTCGCCACCATCGGAGGCCAACCCTGCTGCCAGAGAGAGCTGCGCATTGGCCAGACCCAAGCCACCCGTCAGCTTGATGTCTTCACCAAACTCCAGGTCTTGGGTCACGTGCAGACCGTCCATAGAGCTGTATTGGTCAGGAACGATGGTCGCATCGGCACCCCAACCGTCGGCTCCGCCGGGTCGGTAGCGACCGATCGTGAAGGTTGTGCCACTGTCGAGGCCCAAGCCCACATTGGCATGACGCAAACCCACCTTGTCGCCCGTCGCATCAAACTCCAAACGGCCTTTCGCCACGCCTTCAGAAACCTTGGCTCCCAGTCGTGCATACACAGACTCATGGTTCACAGGGCTCGACTCGGTTGAGCGGGTCAAGTAGGTGTACCCACCCAACAAGCCGTACATGACGATTTTCTTTTCAGTGGCGGTGTCCACATCGTCTTGCGCCATTGCGGAAATGGGCAGGGCAGCCGCAGCCAAAAGGGAGACTGACGCTGAAATCAAATTTTTCACAAAGACCTCCGGATAAGCTTCAAATTCTCAGGGGCTATGAGGTCTTCACTGTGAAGACCACTCGGAGACCGGAAATTATTGACTCCACGGCCTGACGTCAAGTCGTCACTTGCGGAAAAGGCAAATTTCTTTCGCAGCAGCCCAACATGTTTCAGGTGTTTCCAAAATATTCAGCAGCCAGACCAACAACTTTGATGAGCAACGCGCTTGAGCGTTTCCAAACACATGAAGGCATGTTGCACAAATAATTGGGCACCCAGACAAAAATTTGATGCATTTAAAAGCAAATCAATCGCTTTCCTTCGTTGACGTTTCACCTTCGTCACGAGACTCCTCGCTCGGGCCGGCCCCTTCCTGTTCTGCTTTCTTTTCGGCGGCCAGTTCCTCAGCACGCTCTTTCTCTCGCTCCAAAGCCTCTTCCTTGGCCTTGCGCTTTTCAATGATCCGGAGCGCCACAACTGAAATCTCGATCATGCCATAGAGTGGCACAGCCACCATCACCAAGCTGAAAATGTCGGGAGGTGAAATCAGCGCAGCCAACAGCACAGACGCAAAACACACAATTCGTCGGTTTTTCGACACCATGTCGGAGTTCACGATTCCGGCCAAACCCAAGAGCGACATGAGCACTGGAACTTCAAAGATAATGCCAAACACAAACACCATTGTGGCGAGCGTGTTGAAGTAGTTGTTCACCGTGAGCACAACGTTGGCGTACTCAGAAGCCCACTCCAAAGCGTTCGACAAAAAAGCTGGCACGATCACATAAAAACCAAAGGACACACCCATGTAGAAAAGAATCACGCTAGCGAATGTCAAAGGGCGAGCAATGCGCTTTTCAGCCGGATAGAGAGCCGGCGACACGAAGCGCCAAAGCTCCAGCAAAACGAAGGGAACTGCGGCCACGCCCGCTGTGATCAAACAGATCTTGAAGTTCATGAAAATGACTTCAAACACAGCAGTTGACATCAGCTGGGCATCTTCGCCAATCGACGCCTGATAACGCTCAAACGGTGTTCGCAGAAAGGACACAACCGGCTTCATGAAGGCCATCGTCACAACAAAGAAGGCCACGAAAAACAGAGCACTGCGCACCACATGCTGGCGCAATTCGATGACATGCTCCACCAGTGTCATCTCACCATGTTCGTTACCAGCGTCTCGCTCACGAGCGGCTTTTCGAGCCAACCCTTTGTTCAAGAGGTTTTTGGAGTACTCCACAGGGTTTTTCAGAAAACTCACTTTGCCTCCAGCCAGTTCTCGCCCATGCCCACATCAACGGTGAGGGGCACACGATAGTCCACCACACTCTCCAATGCCCCCTTGATCAGTGCCCCAACTTCTTCCGCACGATGCCGAGGGCACTCAAACACGAGCTCATCATGCACCTGCATGATCATGTGGCAATCGGGGGCTTTTTCTTTCAAAAGACGGTGCACCTTCAGCATCCCCAACTTCATGATGTCGGCCGCTGTTCCTTGAATCGGCGAATTGATCGCCATGTTTTCGGCCTGCCGAGCCTCTCCCTGATTCTTTGATTGCAACTGTGGCAACGGTCGGAGGCGGCCAAAGGCCGTGATGGCATAGCCCTTCTCATGCGCCGACTCGCGGCATGAGTCGAGAAAATTACGGATCTTGGAAAAATTGAGAAAGTACTTCTCGATAAAAGCCTTGGCCTCAGCGGTGGACACATTTTGCTCCCGAGCCAAACGCTGAGGGCCCATGCCGTAGATGATGCCAAAGTTGATCGCTTTGGCAGCAGAGCGCTCCTCAGGAGTGACCCGCTCCGGATTGAGACCATGGATCTTTGCCGCCGTCTCCCTATGGATATCTCGCCCCGACTGAAAGGCTTCGATCATGGTTTCATCGTCGGCCAAGTGCGCCAAAATGCGCAGTTCAATTTGGGAGTAATCCAAAGCCATGATGCAGTGATCTTTGTCTTTCGCCGAAAAGGCTTGTCTCACTTTCTTGCCCCACTCGCTGCGAACGGGAATGTTCTGCAAGTTGGGGTCTGAGCTCGAAAGACGACCCGTTGCCGTTCCAGGCTGATGATAACTGGTGTGAATGCGGCCAGTACTTTCTTTGACGAGCTGCGGCAGCACGATGATATAGGTGGAAAGAAGTTTCGAGAGCTCTCGAAACTCTTGAACAAGCTGCACCACCGGGTGGGCTGAAAACTTCTCCAAAACACCCGCATCAGTTTTGAAGCCCAAAGACGTCCGCGCCAGCTTCCCCTTGAACCCCAGTTCTTCGTGGATCTTGAGCTTTTCAAAGAGCACGGCCCCCAGCTGCTTCGGGCTTGAGATCTTAAATGTCTCCCCAGACTTCTCAAAAATCTCAGCCTCAATTTCCGTGAGTCGATCTTGCAGCTCCACTGTGAGATCAGCAAGGTGTCCAGAGTCAATGTGCACCCCTGTGCGCTCCATATCCAGCAGCACGCTGAGGAGCGGCATCTCCAACTCCCAGAAAAGAGAGAAGAGAGACTTTTCACGCAGCCCTTTTGAGTGAAGCTTCCACAGACGCAAGGTTGCGTCGACGTCTTCACAGGCGTACTCCACCAGCTCGCTCAGCGGCACCTCCTTCATCGTCTCTCGACCTGCTTTCTTACCAATGAGATCCGAGGTGGGAATCTTTTCCAGACCGAGCACCTTCGCCGACTGCGCGTCGAGGCCATACCCACCCCCCTGGGCATTGACCATCCAACTCGCCACCATGCTGCACGCCACTGGTGCCTCGCCCCAATCGACCCCCCAATTGCTCAGCATGTGCAAATCATACTTTGCATTGTGAGCAACCAGCGTGGCCGTTCGTGTGCGCAAAGCCTCTTGCAGTTGCCCCGCAATAACCTCCCGATCGTTCAAGCACACTTCACCCGGTTTCGCGATCTCTTGGGCCTGATGGAGGTGGTCAGCGAACACCGGCACATAAAAGGCTTCTCCCTGAGCAAAACAAAAAGAGCAGCCAATCGGTTTATCAATGAGAAGGTCCAGCCCAGTGGTTTCTGTGTCAAAAGCAAATTCGAGAGTGTGCGGACTGGAAATGCGCTCACACAAATGCTGGAACGCCTCTTTTGTGTGAACCAACACATAGTCTCTCTTCCCCCAAGCGGCGAGCAGCTTTTCCCTCGCCGAAGGGCCATCATCGGCACGATCCTCTTCACTGGTCTCCGCAAACAAAGTGTCGCTATCGACACTTTCAGAAGGCCTGTCTGAATCAGGCCCGCTCTGACCCACCTGAGCGTCAGGAAGATGAACTTTCTCAAGCCCCGCTGCGTCTCCCAAAAGGGAGCGCAACAAGGAATGCATGCCCAACTCATTCAAAGTGACCTTGAGTTTTGGACCCAAACAGAGGCTCTCATAGGTGTAAACGAGGTCGCGTTCGCCGTAGTTGAGCGGCACATCACAGTCAATGATGACCAGTTTTTTCGAGAGAAGCGCCAACTCCCGAGATTCAGTCAACAGGCTTTTTTGTCGTTTCGCTGTGATTTTTTCTAGGTTTTCATAGACAGATTCCAGGGAGCCAAATTCCTGGATGAGCTTCGATGCCCCTTTTTCTCCAATGCCTTTCACTCCCGGCACATTGTCGGAGCTATCACCCATGATGGCCAAAACATCGATGACCCGCTCCGGTGCAACCCCGAATTTATCTTCCACATGGGTGGGGTCAATGATCACATGTTCATCACCCTTTTTCAGGGAGTACATCTTGACCCGATCGTTCACGAGCTGCATGAAGTCTTTGTCAGCTGAAACGATATAAACTTCAGCCCAGCTCTGACAGGCTGTGGCCAAAGTGCCCACCAGATCATCGGCCTCAAAACCTGGTTTTCGAAAACTCGGAACCCCGAGCGTTTCAAGGAGCTCCTGTATCAGGCCAATTTGCGGGATGATCTCCTCTGGAGGCTCAGAACGATTGGCTTTGTAGTCGGGAAACATCTCGTGGCGAAATGTTTTCTCTTTGGTGTCCCACAGCACAGCCAAATGCGATGATTTTTGTTCCTTAAGGATTTTACAGATCACCCGCATGAAGCCATACACGGCGCCGATAGGTTTGCCGTCTGGCGAGGTGAGGTTTGCTTGGCCCATGGCATAAAATGATCGGAAGAGGAGTGCCATACCATCTACCAAAAAGAGTCTGCTCTGCTGTGACATGGCGGATTCTCTGCCTTTGTGTTCAATCGTTGGAGTCTGTGTTCACGGTTGGTTCTGCATGGGGACGCATAAGCGGAAACAATACGGTGTCCTTGATGTTTTCGCACCCACACAAAATCATGGCGAGGCGATCAATACCAATTCCCACTCCCGAGATAGGCGGAAAGCCGTGTTCCATGGCTGAAAGATAATCTTCATCCATGGGCATGGTTTCTTCATCGCCAGCTTCACGGGCCTGCATCTGCTCTTCAAAGCGCTCTCTCTGATCGAGCGGATCCACCAACTCTGAATAGGCTTTGACCAATTCCACTCCAGCAACAACAAATTGAAACAGATCAACAAATCGGGGATCATCGGCATTTTTGCGGGCCAAAGGAGCCATTTCCGAGGGATACTTCACAATGAAACTCGGTTGAATGAGCTTGGGTCGGGACACTTTTTTGTAAAGCAGGTCAACCAACGTGGCCCAGCTGGCCTTGTCTTCGTCTTCAAGCTTCAAGCCCTTGTCGTGCACAGCCGACAGCAGCGATTGTTTGGTGTTGGCGCTTCGAATATCGATACCGCAATCGCGCTCAATGAGATCACAGTAGTCATAAACCGGCCACTCTCCGTCAAAGCTGACATCATGACCCAAAAGCGACACCTGCACGGAGCCAAAAACCGAATCCACAAGATTGCGGATCATCCGTGCAACGAAGTCGCGCTGTATCGTTGCATTCCAATACGCAGCATAAAACTCCAACATGGTGAAGTCTTGCAAATGAGAATGGGAAACCCCCTCATTGCGGAAGCAACGAGCAAACTCATACACCCGGTCCATTCCCGCACCAATGCACCGCTTGAGATAGGTTTCGGGTGCAATCCGCAAAACACAATCAATTCCCAAGGCATTGTGGTGGGTCGAAAACGGCCGCGCCATAGCACCCGATGCCTGGGTCTGCAGCACGGGAGTTTCCACCTCCAAAAAGTCATTGTCTTCAAGAAATCGCCGCAACGAACGCACGATCGCTATGCGCTTCCGAAACACCTCACGCGAATCATCATTTGTGATCACATCAAGGTAGCGTTTGCGATAGATCACTTCCTGATCGGAAATTCCATGAAACTTCTCAGGTAAAGTTCGTAGGCATTTGTTCAGAAGCTGCCATTCTCCCACCTTAACGGTCAGCTCACCCGTTTTGGTTTCGAACATTTCTCCTCGCACGCCAACGAAGTCTCCCGCCGCCACGTCTTCCACAAAGCGTTGGAATGGCTCAGGCGCTTCAGGATCCTTCTGAAGGTAGATTTGCACCCGTCCTGTGAAATCGTAGAGCTGAGCAAAGAGCACTTTTCCCATTTTGCGTTTCGCGACCACTCGTCCAGCTGTAGACACGCCTGTCGTTCCCACAGGCAGGGTCCGCACAGTGCCCACACTCTTCTCTTTGCCAAAGCTGTCTTTGAGCTCCTTCTTCTCACGGAGTTCGAGGAACTTCTCTTTTTTGTTTTCAAAAACAGCGTCTGTCATGAGTTATTCATTCCTTTTTTAGTGCGAACTGGCGTTATACCTTCAGAGCCTCACCGACAGCCCATCTGACAAAGCGGTGCGATAGGCCTTGACGGCGGGTATGAACCCCACAACCGTTCCTAAAACGAGGAGGAGCCCAAGGGCAAGGGCTTCTGTGGATCCCGGGGCCGTGAGGGCCACCATCACACCTGTTTCACGCAGCAGCAAGGGGGCACCCACAAGCAAGGCGAAATACACAAGGCCCATACCGAGTGCTGTGGCCACCAGGCTCACAAACAACGCTTCCAGCACAAAAAGTGATGCAATTTGCGAGAACCCGGCACCCAAACTTCTGAGAATTGCCATCTCCCGACGCCGCACGGCCAAGCTGGCATACAGTGCTCCAAAAACGCTCGACAGCCCCACAGCCATGACCAAAATGGAAATGAGCCTGAGGGCCTGTTCGAAGAAACCAAAGTTCTTCCACAGCTCTGCCAATGCCACACCCGGCAAAATGGCCAGCAATGGCTCATCAGCATCTTGCACAAGCTCGCGCTGTAGGCTGAGCACCTTAAGGCGCGAGTGAGCCCCCACAAAAACTCCCGAAATGACTTCAGGCTCTCCATGATCCAGCGCATACTGCAGCACCTCTGAAGCATCTAGAGCTTCGTCGGCTGGGGGTGGAGCTCCATCTTCCCAACCCGCGTGAATGGCTTCAATGGCAGCCAGCGACACATAAACACTTTGATCCACAGGTGTGGCTGTGACGTTCAAAACACCCACCACCTCGAATCGGGCATTGTCATGCTTGAGACCGGAAAACCCAGAGGAATCTCCCACCCCATGTTCGAGAGAGATCTGGTCTCCCATTTTGAGGCCAAAAGCCTTCGCAACTTCGGCCCCCAAAACCACATCAAGAGGAGACTCAAAGACCCCTCCTGCCTGGAAGGTCAGAGCATTGTCTCCGTGGTGCCTGAAGTGCTCAAAATACTCGCGGGTTGTGCCAAAAACCCGTCGCCCCCGAAAGGAGTCTCCAAGACTAAAGGGAACAGCCCAAGCCACGTCACCGTGTGCTCGAATGCGCTCGTAGGTCTCGTAGCCTATGCCCCCTATTCCGCTTCCAATGTTGAACACAGAAAAAAGCAAAAGCTCCACATTTCCACCAGGCGCACCAACGATGAGGTCAGTCTTGCTGATGCTGCCGGAAAAACTGCTGCGAACACCGTCTCTCACTCGCTCAACACCGACCAACAGCGCCACACTGAGCGAGATTGACAGGAGCGACAAACCCATGATGAGTCGCCTGTGCCATAAACTTCTCAATGCCAATCCCAGAACGCTCATGAGACTCTCCCAGAAGGTGGTTGGGCCGAGTTGATGCTCGACAACTCCACAACCCGGTCAAAGTGCTTTTGCAGGGAAGGGTCGTGTGACACAAACAAAAGTGTGGTTTTCAATTTTGTGCAAAGCGAAAAGAGAGTGTCCAAAAAGGCATCTCGCGCATCATAGTCGAGAGCACTCGTGGGCTCGTCGGCGATCAAGAGCCCGGGGTTTCCCACCAAGGCTCGGGCCGCTGCCACGCGCTGTTGTTGCCCCACACTCAACCGGCTCACACTTTCTTTCGCCCACTGCGACATGCCCAATTGGGAGAGCAAATCCTGAGCCTGGCCAACGGTTTGGGCGGTCATGCGACCGGAGAGTCCAACCTGAACCAAAACATTCTCCAGCACGGAGAGATAAGGAATGAGATTGAACATTTGGAAGATGTATCCCAGATTCTTGCCGCGGAACCGATCGCGGGCAGCACCCGAAAGCTTCGCCAGATCGTGCCCCAAAACCAAGACTTCTCCCTGGTTAACCTGGTGCAGACCAGCTATCAAACCCAAAAGCGTGGTCTTTCCCGAACCACTTGGCCCTCTCAGAAAAACCTTTTCACCTGAGTCTACGGAGAAAGACTTGATCTCCAGAAGGGGCTGATCTGCTGAAGAGTAGCGAAACATGGCATTCTTCAGTTGGATTGCAGGTCTCTCTGTCATATGTCCATTCTCCACGCCTTGGCTCGGCCAAGAGCCTAGCATTCCGTCTGGAGAACGTAAAATGCACGAGACACAATACACACTGGCGCAATCTCCCTCGGGTGTGACAACCTTTGTGGATC
>JANQPW010000662.1 GCA_028285285.1 Silvanigrellales bacterium | reverse complement strand
CTTTTTCAAGGGGAGGCGCAGCAGGAATGTCGCGACTCTCTGTTGCGGGCGGTGAACTTTCGGAGCTTGCCGCTCCTCCTCCCACGAGTTCTTGAATTTCACAGAACCCGGGAAGCTGCGTGAGATCGGGGACGAGCACAATCTCAATACGACGATTTTGTGCCTTGCCTTCAGTCGTGTCGTTGGAAGCCATGGGCATGTGTTCACTAAAGCTCGCTGCGCTCACCCTTGTGGGTGGCATTCCACCATCAATCATGGTGCGGATCACGCTGAGAGCCCGCGCAGAGGCAAGTTCCCAGTTACTGGGGAAAACTTTTGTTTTGATGGGGTCGTTATCGGTGTGGCCTTCAATTTGAAAAGAACGCCCCTGAAGGCCCACCAACACCTCTGTGGCCTGGGCAATGGTTGCCTGACCATCTGCTGAGAGCTTGGCTGAGCCTGGAGCAAAGAGCACATCACTGGCAAGCTCAACGATCATACGGCCTCTCACCAGCTTCACATTGAGTTTGCCAGAGTCAATCATGCTCTGAAATTTCGAGAGGAGCTCCTTAAAAGAGGCCACGCGGGCGTCACTTTGTTCTTTCTGTTCTCGAAGTTTCGCCAAGGCGGCCTCAAGATCTCCAATGTTTTTTTGTGCCTCTTGAAGTTTATTCCCACTGGTGCCGAGGGAGGACTCCAGTTTTTGTTTCTCCTGCGCGAGGGCTGCAGCACGTTTTTCAAGGGCATTGTGGCGCTCTTGCAGCTCATCGAAGGTTCCTTGTGACACACAGCCGAGCCCCACCGTCAGCCAGCCCACCAAAAGAAGCGGAGAGAGGAGTGGCATATGGTTTCGGCTGCCTGATTCAGAAATCGACACAATCATTCCCCTTTATGAGATCACATCTCGTTTTCTCAACCATAGCAAAACCTTCATAAAAAACAAAAAGTGTCCTGGAGGAGCGGATCAGTCTGGGGCAGAAGCTGTGGAGCCCTTCAAAAACGAAAAGAAGTGTGTTTCGTTTTGTGTGGGGCTGGAAGGTTCCCAGGAGAGGAGATCAAGAGCTTTTGAAACGAGCACAATGATAGCGCAAAAAATGAGAATTCCTGTAAAAAGAGTAGAAGCTAGGTTTCCTGACTGCCGGTGCCTCATCTTGACCTCAAAATTAGAACATGAGAAGCGGTCTCATAAATCCAAGGTCGAGGCGTCGGAAGGCGCAGCGTGCGGGAAAAAAGGGCACATAAGCCCGACGAGAAGAGATTGCATTTATGAGACCGCTTTGAGTAAAGTACCAACTGCGGCAATGCTGAGCACGCTGGAATTCTTACTATTCAGTAGTACCAGCAAAAAGAGAATCGATTTCGCTGCGAATGAGTCTCATCTTTTCGCTCATTGTCGCAGAATCCACCAGCTGTGGGCTCTTGAAGTAGTTGGGATCATCAAGGTCTTTTCGGCTAAACTTCGTTTGATAGGTCAGGCCAGCCGGGTTGTTGTCGTCTGAAGTTTCGTAAAGTTTGAGCAGCTTGGGTGACACAAAGTCTGTGACGCTTTCCATTTGGTGATCCATGTAGATCTTTTTACCGCTTTTGTTGCGAGTGAACCCTCGCACAACATAGTCCACAACGACGAAATCACTTTCAAAGGAGTGAAACATAAAGTCGAGTGCATAGAGTGGGGAGATGCTGCCACAGGTTGCAATGTCGATGTCGACGCGAAAAGAGCAAATGCCATTTGGATCGAGACTGTCAGGGTAGGTGTGGGCACAGATGTGGCTTTTGTCGAGATGAATGTTCACTGTTGAAGATGCTGCCTGACCATGGACCTCCATTGCGCCCTTTTCGTCGGCCATAAGAAGCACAACACTTGCACCGTAGGGATCGAAGTTCTTGGAGCTCACATTGAGCACTGTGGCGTCAATTTTTTCAGCGATGCGGATCAATATGGCCTCGATCTGTTTGGCTGAATAGCGTTCGTCGATATAGCGAATGTAGGAATTTCGCTCGTCGTCGTTCAGGGCAACAGCAAAATCGTAGAGGTTGAAACTCAGTGCTTTGGTGAGATTGTTGAAGCCCATCAATTCGCTCATTGGCAGAACCCTCTTTTCTGTGCGGTTGACCGCTCTGGTCTTGATGGAGAAGTTTAGCAGCAGGAGTGTCCCCATGAAGGGGACGCCGCTGCAGCCCCTGATGTTGTGAACAGGCAGGAATTTCACCGCAGTCGCCAAGCCGAAACAACCGCAGATAAAACTACAGTTGATAAAGCTGCACTCTCTCCACTTGAGGTGGGAGCTGGGGTGTCGCCAGTGAAAATTGTTGCTACCTGCCACCAACAACTCGCGTTGGGGGCGTGGTACAACAGATGGAAGCCGGTGACAAGCCACCTAAAATGCGGAGAGCATGTGACTGGCGAGGAGAGCCATCAAATGGATCACAAGTCGGGCGTGTTTTTGGTGATCACAGATGACACGAGGTTGTTGTCTTCGTTGGCACATATGAAGCCACGGGGTATGTCACTTCGGATCTGGTGTCCCAACAAGGCGTCTCACCTTCAAACTGAAGTCATGAACGTGTGCGAAATTCTTCCCACGCGAAAGCACCGCGATCAACTTTTGGAAATTGGAGATATTCTCAAACCGCAGTTTTTCACAAAGTGGCACGACGTTCAGCCCTTCTGTGTGATCCTCGCTTTGAAAGATATCGTGAAACATGCGGCGGTTCGGGCCCTGATTCTCGGACAGCTTCCCGAAGCGAAAATTCTCACCATTCGCCTTGGCGATTCTACCGAGCAGTCTCGAAAATACGACAATGATCGTGAGCTTGTGCTCACTTGGGCTGAGCTCCTCAACCGGCCTGTGAAGGCAGAATTGAGGCACGTCCAAAGCACCCACTTCGTGAATGGGGTGCGAAGTGTGCTCGATGGGGGCGACAAGATTGCTCTGTTGCTGCAACCGGATCCCGATCCCGACGGGCTTGCTGCAGCATTGGCTTTGCGCACACTCTTGGGGCGGAACAAGTCATCAACCCCCATTTGTGCTTTTGGAAGGGTCACTCGGCCAGAAAACCTTGCCATGATCAAACTTCTCGATCTCGATGTGCACACCATTAAGCCCGAAGACCTGGGCCAGTTCGATCGGGTGGCGTTGATCGACACGCAGCCCTCCCATTTGGGCATTGAGCTTCCTCGCATCGATGCCGTGATCGATCATCATCCCGAGAGACACACATTTTCTGCAGCGTACAAAGATGTGCGCCCCTACTACGGAGCTACATCGACAATCATGACAGAGTATCTCAATGCAGCAGCCATTCCCATTGGGCAGCGGCTGGCGACGGCTCTGCTGTATGGCATCAAAGCCGACACCCTTGTTCTCAACCGAGAGGTGATCGACGCCGATCTGGATGCTTTTGTCAGTCTTTATCCGAAGATCAACTACAATATTCTCAGGCGCATAGAGAAACCAGAACTCCCGATGAAGTTTGCCCCTATTTTGGCGGGAGCGCTGAAATCAATGGTTTTGCAAGACGGGGTGTTGGTCAGCTTCTTGGGAACGGTAGAAAGAGAGGATCTCATTCCGCAAATCGCAGACTTCCTGCTGCAGTTCGAAGACGCAGACTGGGTTGTGAGCGCAGGTGTTTACGAAGAACAACTGGTGATGAGCGTGCGCAATGTGGGCTATGTCAAAAGTGCTGGTGAGGTCGTGAAACGGATCATCACCGAGCAGGCCCTGGGTCTTGGTGGTGGTCATCGAACCATGGCGAAGGCTATTATTCCGATTGCCGAATGGAAGCAAAAGTTCCACTCAACGAGTGCCACAAGCATTCGCAGCACCCTCCTCGAACTCTTTTGTGCGGAGGCCGTGTGAAGCCCCAACAGCCGAGACTCAGTCACAACCGGGGAGACATCGTGCGACCAGAAGGGGTGAAGAGATCACGCGGAAGTCTGGGTGTGATAGGCCCGCTCCACCGTGGCTTTGGTTTTGAGCCCGAGGAAATCATTTCGCTCTCCAAGAAAGTGGCGCAACGCTGCGCTGATGAGGCTGAGGCCAAGCGCCGTCAGGCGAAACAGGTGGCGCTGCACGAGTCTGTGCAGAGGCCTTTGCCCCCCCCCTTTCAGGGCACCCTGGCAACTCCCCATGATGCCGCAGGAAATGGATCGGCTGCTGAGCAATTGCAATGGGCTCCTGTTCCACACACCGTGCCCGCAGCGCCGACGAGTTTGAGTGAGATGCCACCCGAAAAGAACTGGGAGGAGTCTCCACAAGTGCCCTCTTTGAAGCAAATATCGGTTCCACGACCCGTTGTGGACTGTCCAACCCCGCGGGTGGGTCAGCGAGAGGGGGCTCTTGGCCAGGTTCGCCAACGGGAGCTGGGCTCTCCAAATCGGCGACCCACTCCAGGGCCTGTGGGTGCTGCAGCCGTTTTGGGAGCTCGACCTGGTCCTCTCTCTGTGTGTTTGGGGGTCTTTGTTGACAGTGCTGTGGCCTTCGCTTTGCTGACCTTGATCAATCTTGCAGCTCATATTGGCAACTGGGCGGTTCGCACGCGCTTCATTCATTCGGAAATGGTGGCGTGGCACAAGTGGGTGCCCGACTGGAATCTGGGGATGTGGCACTGGATTGTGGTGCTTTGTGTGTGGGCGCTGGCACTTTATCTGCTCCAATTCTTCTTCATGGCC
>JANQPW010000636.1 GCA_028285285.1 Silvanigrellales bacterium | reverse complement strand
AGGGGGTCGAGGCGACCTTTACCTCACCGTTAGGCCCATGGCTCACCCCAAGTTCAGTCGCGAAGGGGACGATGTTCTCACAAAAGTTGAAGTGCCCTTCAGCACTCTTGTGCTCGGCGGGGCGGTCAACATTGACACCCCCGAAGGAACTAAAAAAACAAAAATCGGTTCTGGACTCAAAGCTGATATGCAGATCCGCCTCCGGGGCCTTGGGTTCCCCAAAGTGGGAAGCTCAGAACGAGGCGACCTGTATGCCGCCATTGTGGTGAAAGTTCCAACCACGGACGAACTTTCAGAAAGCGCTCTGCAAGCTATTCAGGTGCTGCAAACCGAAGATGTGTAGACTTGACACATCCGCCGTTCGGGGTCATGTTTTTTGCAAAACAGGAAAGAACGGTGAAGGAACGAAATATGGCAAAATCTTGGAGTCTCCCGGGAAAAAACGCGGATGCTGTGAAAGAACTGGTCCAAAAGGAACTCAGTTCTTCAGATCTTCCCTCTTCTGCAAGAATTGACTGGGTGGGTCATGACCTCCAGGTCACCATTGAAAAAGCGGGGAAAAGCAGCTTCACCCTCAGCCTTAACGAATCAAATGGTTCAACCACTGTTACCGAAACAAAGAGATCCATAGCATTGATGCACAAACCATTTGTGGGACGTGTTGAAGGCTTCGTGGATGAGCTCTTCCAAAAGGTACAAAACGCGTGAGAGCTCCCCCGAAGGAGCGCCCGTCGAGGCTTTTCTTAAGCCTTGGTCTTTGGTTTTGCGCCCTGCTTTTTGCTGGGCCAGAAGCGCCAGTGCACGCCGCTGAGAAACCACGACCCAAATCTTCGCAAAAAAAGGACAACCCCAAGGGCTCCTTCGATGATCTGATGGAAATCCATGGTCTGTTGCAAGAAAACAAGGTTGGTCAAGCCCGCAGACGGCTTGAAAAAGTCTCTCGCCACGAGTGGATTCAACCTTTCCAACAAACTCTGAGAGATCTCGCAAAGACTGCGCTGCTTCTTCCTGCTGGAAAGGAGCTTTCTCAAACGGAAGACTCACTGCGAAAGGCCTACGGTTTCACACCATCTGCGGAAGACCTTCAGTCTTCTGCCACACGAATGGGCTTTGAAATTCCTCAGCCAGCTCCAGAACCCCGGAGTGCTGAGACCGACCCCTCCTCTCGAAAGGCCGAGAAGCCCAAATTCAAGAAAGATCTTCCCACTCTCCGAAAGGCGTGGCTGGGGGGAGACACTGCCAAAGCGAGAAAGATTGCTGAAAGCATCCGTTACAACCGACACAAGCTTTCTTGCCAGCCCAAGTGGATCTACGCTCATTTTGTCAAAGGGCGTTTGGCTCGTTCAGCTCAAGACCGCAAAGCTTTTTTCAGGCATCAGAAAGAAGTGGGCAAACAGCTCAAAAAGAACAAGTGCGAACCGCGTCACTTTGGCATGGCAACACGAACCTTCCAGGATTTTCGGCTGAGCGAGCTCAACTGGACAGCACGCCTCTACTGGGAAAACGACCAGCTTGAAGAAGCTACCGAGTTTGCCGAAATGGCCTTTGAGGAAGGACTTGCGCACGGAGAAACCGAGGCCGTGCGAGAGAGCCTACAGGTTCTTGTGGGGCGCGTAGCCTATGAAACCCACCCCCCTCGAGAGGCATTGGCACACATTGAACACATTCAGGAGCGCCTCCGCCGATCTTCGGCGGGGTCTGAAGAAAAGCACCGCGAAAGCCTCCGCGATCTTCAATTTAGAGAGGGTTTGTTTGCGTTCATGAACAGGGATTTCACGACCTGTGCTGGGCTTTTTCAAGAACTTCTCACCCAACATCTCGGAGAGGGCACCGACAGCTGGAGCAAACGTCGAACGCTTGTGCGCACAGCCTATTGGCAAGCAAAGTGCCTTTCCCTCAGCACTGTGTTGGGAGCTCAGAGCAAAATCACAGAGCTCTGGAAGCTCATACACACCTATGCGGCAACCGGTTACTATGCCATGCGCATGCAGCAAAACTTTTCTTTTGCAAAACCGAGAGGGGATTTTTCACGTATTCCCTTTCGCCTCAACGAAGAAGATTGGCCAATTCCAAAGGCTGACGCAAACGAAACTGAAAACAGATTGCGCCAACTCAAAGCGCTGTTGAACTCACTTGCGGCCAGCAGGCAATTTGCCCAGATGCACTGGGATCACCCCCTCAGAACATCTGTAACGGAATGGGCTTCAGCTGAAATCAAAGAGAATGAGGTCCACCTGTTTGAGAAAGACGCGACAACCCTTTCAAGGTCGCTGGTGTTGCTCGCTGGGTCACGCCGCTTTCAAGAAGTGGTGCTGAGCGCTGGCCGACTTTCAAGACACTACCGACTGGATCACCCCAAAGCTTCAACCATACGACGCTTCCTCTATCCCCCTGCGTTCACGGCGGAGTTCAAAAAAGCTGGTCAACTCTGCACCATTGACCAAAAACTGCTCTATGCGGTTTCACGCCAGGAGAGCCTCTTCGACCCCATGGCTGTGAGCCACGCGGGCGCGCGCGGGTTGCTTCAGGTGATGCCCCAAGTTTGGCGTCAATTCATAGCTGACAATCCTAAACTTGTGCCTTTTGTCAAAGCCGACGAGCCTTTTGATGTGCAATCAAACCTCATTGTGGGAGCCTGCCACTTAAAGGAAGCTCTCACCGCCTACCATGGAAACCTGGTTTTTGCCCTGGCGGGATACAACGCAGGACGTGGTGCTGTGAATGAATGGATCCGAAGACGCTTCAAAAACGACTTGGAAATGTTTATTGAGTTCATCCCATACGGGGAAACTCAAACATATGTGAAGCGCATCCTCCGCAGCATTCACCAGTTGCAAAGTCGAAAAGATTCGTCAGACTGAGCCTACAGGCAAGCTGCACTGCCACTCGAGGGCAATCGCGGTGTGCGGCGACGGGCATCGGCACGTCCCGGCGTTCTTGCAGAGCCACTTCCCACTGTGGTTGAACTCGAAGGTTCAACTGAGGCGACAACCGTGGTGTCTGCGGAACTGCTTTCTGAACTGACCGCAACCGGATCCAATGAAACGTTTCTGCGGTTGGTGTCTCTCACCTCAACTGCAGGAGCAGCCGATGGCGAGCCTGGCTCCGAAGGTTGAGCTGCGTTGCGTCGGGCTGAACCGTTCTGTGCAACGTCGGATGCCCCAACAGGACTGGTATTGGCTGTTTGCGTCGAACCCGCAGCATCGAGTGGCACCACAGATGCGCCTCCGGAAACCCGTTCTCCATCAACCGTGCTCAAAACGCCAATGGGGAACACACCCCCGGCTGTGAGCACACTGCCACTGTCCGTCTCGCGAAAGAGCGGGAAAGCTTTGTCTTCCGGAATGAGGAAAATCACACGCCCCGGAGCAGACTCCGACAACTCCACTTCATTGACCGCAAGAGCTGAGAAGCTGCTTTTTCCCGCTTCATCTTGAAAGTGTGCGGTGAGCGAAACATAGTCTTTCAGTTTGTCGGAATACTCGGCTCGCAGATCTTCAATCACGCTCGAAAGTGGGGGTGAGGAAGGAAGGGTTTCTGCATACATAAGGGTTGGAAACCCATCAAAAGGACCTGTGTAATTGAGATCGCGAAGCACATCGATGGCCAAACGACCGTTGACCGTGACGAACTCTCCAACCGCTTGCCCAATCTGCTGCTTATAAGGACACATTTTTTCCCAAAGAGGCATCAGTTTCTCAAGACGATTCATTCTCAAAAATGAAAAGAGATCCTCACTTTCTTTGTAGTGCGCTTGGATCTTCTCAAAAGTGTACTTCTCGTTGCAGCCCGAAATCATGAAGTCCGCAAACTCAATGGCAGCCCGGTCGTAGTCTTTCTGCGATTCTCTCCGCAGTGCTTCAGAAAACTTTCCAACCGTCTCAGCCACGCCGGTGAGGGAGCTTGTGGAGGGATTCACGGGCTGTTCATAAAGTGACAGCACATTGCTCAACTGTTCCGTGACTTCACTGGCCTCAAGCCACCCCACTTGGTAGTCAAAATCAAACGTATCAAAGCACAGTGTTTGAAAACCCGGGCGCTTAAACACCTCGGTTTTCACATGTTCTAAGGCATTGCTTTGATCAGCAACAGGAGAACAGGTTGCCATGATGTTTTCTGTCTCGGTCCATTCGCTCGCGGTGAAGTACTGTGTGACGATTTCTTTTTGCAGCGCCTCCGGAACGGAGGTGTTTTGAAGTGCTGACTCGACATTCTGACGGCGCAAAACCCGTTCAAGCCCAACAGGCAGGTCTTTGATGAAGCCTGAGCCCTGTTGCATCTCAAGCTGCTCGGCAACATCCGGTGCCACAAACACGTTCAACGACGAGGACTGAATCAACGAGCTGTCATACTCATAGCAGTGCTGACTCAACGTGAGGCCCAGCCTCCATCGCCCATTAGCCTGGCTTGGCTCTATTTGCACCGTGCAACGGCGAATGCCCACCCCCTCAACCGAAAGGTCAAGATAGCCACCCAAAGGGGCATTGGAGATGGTGTTCAACACTGAATCTCCAGCACGCTGCAGAGCCATCTCGCACGAGCCTGACTCAGAATGTCCAGAACATGCCGCAAGGCTCCAAGCCAAACCAAGAGATGTGAGAGTGCTTTTCATAGAAGAGTTATCGGCACTGCTCGGGGATGTTCAATTTTTTCTCATAAATAGTTAATATTATTAATTCTTATCGAGAAAGCCTGACAGCATGTTGGGTTATGGCACCCTGCGGC
>JANQPW010000625.1 GCA_028285285.1 Silvanigrellales bacterium | reverse complement strand
GGCGTGGCCATTGTGAGATCCTTTGAGTCGATCGTGGCTCAAGTTGCCGAGGTGAGTGTTTCGCAACGCGGAAGCATTCGAGTTCATAAGGTTTACTGTGCTGTTGACTGCGGCAAAGCCATCAATCCGCAAAATGTGATTGCCCAAATGGAAAGTGGGATTGTGTACGGCTTGAGTGCAACGCTGCGACAAAAGATTGAGATCGATCAGGGTCGCTGCACACAAGCCAACTTTGACACAGCCTTCGTGTTGGCTCCGTCGCAAATGCCCGAAATCATCACCACGATCATCGACAGCGGAGAGCCCCTCGGAGGTGTTGGTGAACCGGGAACTCCCCCGATTGCTCCAGCGGTTGCGAACGCAGTGTTTAAGCTCACTGGAACCCGTCTCCGTGAGTTGCCGCTGCGCATGCCTCGGCAGAGCTGAAGGGGAATTTTCTGATGAAGTGTCATGAGGTTGATTATGAGGTGAAAGGCCACGATCTGCAGATCGTGGAGGTGGAGCTCGATCCGGGTGAAACCGTGATCGCAGAAGCAGGTGCCATGACTTTCATGGAAGACAACATTGGCTTCGAATCGAAAATGGGCGATGGCTCAGAACCCGAGCAGGGCTTTTTTGCGAGGTTGTTTTCAGCTGGCAAGAGAGCTCTGACGGGTGAATCTCTGTTCATGACTCACTTCACCAATCGGGGAAATCAAAAGCGTCGGGTGGGCTTTGGCGCACCTTTTCCGGGGAAGATTGTTCCTCTGAACTTGGCCGAGTGGCAAGAGGAAATCATCTGTCAAAAAGACTCCTTTCTTGCTGCCGCACTTGGAACCAAAATCAGCATGACGTTCAACCGAAGATTTGGCTCCGGGCTTTTCGGCGGGGAAGGCTTCATCCTGCAAAAGCTCCAGGGAGATGGCATGGCGTTCGTGCACGCGGGTGGCACGATCGTTCGCAAGGAGCTGAACAACGAGACGCTTCGTGTCGACACAGGATGTGTCGTGGCCTTCACACCAAGCCTCGACTTTGGGGTGGAGCGAGCCGGCGGCCTGAAGTCAATGGTGTTTGGTGGTGAAGGGCTTTTTCTGGCCACGCTTCAAGGCACCGGAACCTGCTGGATCCAGAGCCTTCCCTTCTCTCGACTGGCCGATCGCATTCTGGCCAACGCCCCATCGGCCGGCGGCGCACGCCATGGCGAAGGTTCTGTGTTGGGTGGGTTGGGCAATCTCATTGATGGTGACAACTGAGACCTTCGAGCCAGTGGGATGATTGGGGGCTCAAAAGTGACAACGGGGCAACTACGTCAGATTTCGGAGTTCTTCCTTAACAGCTTCAATCTCACGAAGAGATCGGGGAATCACGAGAATGGTGTCGTCACCCGCAATGCACCCCAAGATGCCATCACCCACCCTTTGATCGATGCGCGCGGCAACAAACTGTGCAGCTCCCGTGATGGTTCTCACCACTATTTGCGACTCGTTGGACAGCACGGCTAGAAGAATACCCTGCAAGGGCCCTTTGAAATGAACCACGGAGCTCTCGGGCGGCAACACATAAACCCTCCGCCCCCCAACCCTTCGCCGCTCCGCACCCAACCGAGACAGTGAGCGTGAGACCCACGACTGGTCGACCTGAAAGCCCAAATCATTGAGCTCTTCGCACAGCTGAGCCTGCGTGCCGGCAAAACCTGCCGCCACTTTTTCGCGCAACACTTCCAAACCTTCGTTCATGTGACCCTTTCCCCGTTCGCTTTTCACCTTCCCAAAACAAAAAAACTGCATAATATTCACATAAAATCTCATATTATTCAATATATTGTTTTCTGAGACATATTATGGAAGTATGAAATTCCAGTGGATTGGTGAGCAAAAAGCACGAGCCCGCTGGGTCAACCACAACAACGATCACACGAGGGCGGTCATGGCAGTGCTGAAAACGGCTCATGTCGGAGGCAACAAAGAGGAACTCTATCAATTCACAAACGGCGTGGAGCACGATCGCCGCTTGGTCAAGCAAGAGGTCCGCTCTCAAAAAGCTTGGTGTGTGCAGCTTTGCAATCTTGGCCTCCTCAGCACACAAGAAAAAGATCTCGCCTGTTCTCTCCTCAATGAGGCTGAAAAGCAGATCTTAGCTGGCGCGTTCACCTGGAACATTGCCGACGAAGACATTCACATGAACCTCGAGGCTTTTGTGACAGCACGAGCTGGCGACCTGGGAAAGAAGATCCACATCGGTCGCTCTCGCAATGATCTCATCGCCACAACGCTTCGCCTTTATGTGGCTGACCAAGCCGAGCTCTTTCACAAAGCCCTCAGCGGTATCACCGACGTGTACCGCAAGCTCGCTGGAGAACATGAAGAGCTTGTGATCCCGGGCCAGTCACACATGCAGTTTGGTCAACCCATTCGCCTGTCTCACATTCTGCTGGGCTCCGTGCAGGCCCTTTCGCGCGACCAGAAACGCCTGCAAAACACCCAGGAAGAAGCGTTGTCAGTGTTGCCATTGGGAGCCGCAGCCTTCGCTGGCACAACCATCGATCTGAACCTCGAAGCCCTCGCTGACGATCTGGGCTTTGCGGAAGTTTGCCAAAACTCCTACGACTCGGTGGGTGATCGCGACTTCCTCCTTCAAATGCAAGACACCATTGCCACCCTCATGACTCATTTGTCTCAGCAATGCCAAGATTTCATCTATTGGGCTTCAACGCCCGTTGGTCTTTTGGAGCTGCCGGCAGCATGGTCAACGGGAAGCTCCATCATGCCCAACAAACGAAACCCCGACGTTCCGGAGTTGATCCGTGCAAAGGCTTCCCGATCCATTGCCCGAGCCTCGGCAGCGAAGTCCACCGTGAAGGGTTTGTGCACGAGCTACTCCAGTGATCTCCATGAAGTCAAAAAGGATCTGATCGATGCTTGCGAGGAACTGCATCAAGTGCTCCATGTGTTCACGCAATTCATCTCGGCCATGCGTTTTCGGCCCGAAGTGGCACCAGACCTGCTCGCGAAGGGGCATGTTCTGGCCACAGAGGTTGCTGGCCTTCTGGTAGAAAATGGAATTCCCTTCCGCCAGGCCTACCAAATCACCGCCCAGCTTGTGGAAAAAGCGGATGCTGTGGGAGTGCAGGTCCAAGAGCTGGAACCACAACACATGAAGGAGGTGGATGGGCTCAAAGGTGAGCTGCACAGTGCCATCCACGCCCTCACACCACAGGCCGCTGTGGAAAAGCGCCAAGCACCCGGGGGAACCTGTCTTGAAAATGTGCAAAAAGCACAACAACAGGGCCGCCTGAACGTGGCCTCAGCCTAGACCCAGGCTCTGATTCATATCAGATCACTCAGCTCTTTGGGTTTCATACGGTTGAGCTCGTTCTGGCTCTTCAACTTCACATCGCCATATGAGTTGGGCCAATCGATCTCAGCCTCCATCAAGCGAAACACTTCCGAAACAGCGCTGACAGCCGCATCGTGGTCAATAAAGGCGAGGCGGGTGCGGCGCGCAAGCACGTCAGCCGGCGTGAGCGCCATTTCTTCACGTGTGGCATACACAGCCTCCGCAGCAAGGTATTGCAGGCCTGGCACGAGAGGCCGAGCGAGCTCAGGTTTTGTTTCAATGAGATCGAGAATGAGGGGAGCTTTCGTTCCATAGTTCCTGGCCAGGTTCACCGCTGCCTGATCTAGGGCTTTCCCTTGCAAAACCGGGGAGGAGCCCTGAATGCCAGCCAAGCGATTGCGAATATGGTGACAAAGATCGCTGTGAAAGCCCTGACCTCCCAAAAGCGGCTCGTCGGCCAGGTCTTTCGAGCCGTCCACCTTCTTTGTGAGAGCTGCCTCTTCCACTGCTCGGGCCACGACCTCGCGGCCCATGGCCCCGAAGGACGTCCACTTTCCCCCACCAATGCTCACAAGGCCCGACTTTTCTGAAACTTCAATGCGATGTTTGCGCGAGGCTTGAGGGCTCACATCAGCAGTTTTGAGCTGCTCTTTTTTCAACACGAGTGGCCGCACACCGGTCCACACCGACTTCACATCATCGCGGCTGATCTGACGATCGTCTTCCAAGAGGCTATTGGCCATGCGCACCAAATAGTCCACATATTCCAGTTTCGTTCGAGGATTGTCCACAGAGCTCACAAGGGGTTCTTCCGTGGTGCCAATCACAACCTTATTTTCGAAAGGTTTCAAAAACCCGACACTGCCATTCTCAGCTTTTGGAATGAGAATTCCTTTACTTCCCAGAGGCATCTTGTCGGCATCGATCACAATATGGGTTCCTGGCTTAGGAATCACCATTTTCTCTGCCTGAGGATCATCAAGTTTCAGCCTCACTTCATCAAGCCCAGGGCCCGTTGCATTGACCACCACATGGGTTTGCGCCGAAAACTGCTGGCCCGATATCAGGTCTTTCAATTGAACGGCATTGATACGCCCCGATTCGTCCTTCAACAGAGCCGTCAGCTCCATGTGGTTGACCACGACCGCTCCCTTTTTCAGCGCGGTCATGGCAAGGCTCACAGCCATGCGGGCGTCATTGAACTGACCGTCGGAGTACTCGACCACACCCACTAGCTGCTGCGGAGCTTGCCCTCCCGTCGCTTTGCTCGCTTTCCTCAAAAAGGAATAGCGCTCTGCAAATCCTTTGTCGGTGGCTCTCATGGAGCGCGTGCGCTCGAGCCCATGTCTCATTGCCAAGGTGTCGTAGGCCAAGAGCCCCGCTTTGAGGTATTGCTGATTCCAAATTTTATTGAGCCAGTTGTTGCCATACACAGGAGTGATGATGCGCAGCTCACTTGTGAGGTGCGGCGCCATTTTCAAAAAATTGCTGCGCTCCCGAAGCCCCTCGGCAACCAACTCCGCATTTTCCCAACGCTCCAAAAAGGGAAGCCAGGAAACAATGGCCGATTCTAGGTAGCGCACCCCGCCATGAATGAGCTTGGTGCTGCGACTGCTTGTGCCCGAGGCGAAATCACCCTTGTCGACACAAGCCACTCGGAGGCCCTGAACCGTAGCTTGCAAACAGGCGGCCAAACCAGTGGCCCCGCCGCCCACAACGACCATATCAAAACCACCTTTGTCGGGAGATCTTAAGCGTTCTATCTGCTGGCTCCGGCTCACATTCAAACGCTGAGATTCGCTCCGCTGCGCCAGCTGTGCCTCAAACTCAATTGCCTCGACTCCCCGCAAAACGGGCGCAGGACACTGCGTGTCTGAATCGAGGAGTCGGTTTTGCGTGTTGACTTGTCGCAGCTGTGCTTGCGATTGAGGCTCCTTTCGAGAAACACAACTCGGAAGAGTCAACACCGCTAGGGGCAGACATGCCAGAAGAACAGGACGAAACAGCAGATGAATCATGACGACGAACCCCTCCAAAAGATGAGAACTCTTTTGGAAACATCGTAGTGCATTGCTGTCGGTATGAAAACGCTTTGAGATTTCTCGGAAGGTGTGAGGTCGCTCTATTTTGGTTAGAGCGCCTGCACAAAGGAAACGTTTTCGATTTTCCAGCCGTCGTAGTTGATCGACACATCGGTGCTCAGGCGGAAGCGAACCTGCAGGCTCTCCGCACCAGAAAACTCCTCGGGAAGAGCAATGATGACCTTGTGGCGAGACTTCACACCATTCACTTGCTCCAGCTCAACCCACTCTCCTCCGGGAACACGGATTTCAACAAACCCATAGTCATACCTTGGCTCCAGGTCGTAGGTGTTCCAGAAGGTGAGGTATGTCTGCACAGAGAAGTTGCCATCCACGAAGGGAAGTGTGAGACTTGTGTTGGTCTCTTCTGTGTAGCTGCCCTCTGGACTATCGCTAAACACGAGTGAACCATCTTCCTGTTCCTCCACTCCCCAAGTGCCTTCAAATTCAACACCAGTCGTGTCGTCGGCATTCACTTGGGCAAGGAAAACACGGTCGGCAAGCTGAACAAAAGTCTCTTGCGAAAACTCACCAAAGTTTCCGACGTTGTCGGCCGCCCGAACCGCCAGATATCCGCGGAAGTCATCTTCTAAGTTTTCCAGTTGGGTTCCCAAACTTTCAAGTGCTTCCCCAGGGTCAGTGTCGCGAACAACCGCCAACACAGCAGCGTCTTCCCAGGCCAAGGTGCCAAAGTCTTCCTCAGCGAGGTAGCGCAATTCGTAGCTGTGCGCTCGGCCCTCAGTGTCATCGTCTCCTGCTATGGTCCAGCTAATATCAGCTGTGAAGAGATCTGCACTGTCCACTGTCACGGTTTCCACAGCTGAAGGACTCACTTCGTCTTGCTCAAGGGCCAAGGGGAGACTCAGGCGACCAGCGGCAATGGTTGAGCTCCGCACACTCGAAATGCCCTGCACATTTCCAATCAACCGCGCCTTGATCTCGTGAAAGCTCGCGTCAGGAAACTCCGACCACAGAAGGGCAGCGGCTCCTGCCACGTGTGGGCAAGCCATAGATGTGCCGCTGTAAAAGTCGTATTTGTTTCCAGGCACTGTTGACAGAACATCAACTCCGGGAGCAGCCAAATGAACTGTATTTCTGCCGTAGTTTGAGAAAAAAGCCAGCTCATCGTTGTGATCTGTGGCCGCAACCGAAATCACATTTGAAAGGGGGTAACTCGAAGGATAACTAGGATTGCGATCATTGTCATTTGATTCGTTACCAGCAGCTGCAACAAACAAAATGCCTGCCGATTCTGCCTCACGGATGGCGTCAGCCATAGGCTCGGAGTAGCCGCCGCCTCCCCAACTGTTGCTCGTGAGGTTCACTCCGAGAGTGGTGCTGTACTCAATGGCAGCAAGGGCATCGCTCAATGTTCCGGTGCCATCACCCCCCAAGAACTTCAAGCCCACCAGGGAAACTTCCCAATTGACTCCCGCAACACCAATGCCATTGTTGCCTTTTGCACCGATGGTGCCTGCACAGTGTGTTCCATGGCCCTGATCATCAAAAGGATCATTGTCGTTGTTCACAAAATCCCAGCCACTGTGATCATCGACATAACCATTTTCATCATCATCAATGCCGTTGGTGGCTTTGTCGTTGCCATTTTCATCCAAACCCGTTTCGCCGGGGTTCGACCACATGTTGTCGACGAGGTCTGGGTGAGTGCCGTCTATACCCGTGTCAATAACTCCAACCAACACATCGAGAGATCCGGTTGTGACGTCCCAGGCTTCGGTGGCGCGAATGTCCGCCCCTTCGAGGCCCTCTGTTTGACCCGTGTTCTGCATGCCGTAGAGTTCAGAAAAGCGCTCATCGTCGGGAACGGCAAGCATTTTGAGGACAGTGTTGGCCTCAACATTCTTCACATCTTCCGCTGCGAGAAGACCTGTCATGGCCTGACGAAATGACACAGAGCCCTCAGAAGATGGCATTTTCACCAAAACTGTTTCAGAAGAGCGGTAACGACGGATGATTTTTGCACCCTGCTCAAGGAGGCGATCAAGTGCGGGAGAATTTTCAACAGACCCATTTATCGTAACAAGGAACTCTCCTTTCACGCGGGGGAGCTCTGTGTTGCGCACTCCATTGAGCGCTGCGATGTGTGTTTGCTTAATGGATCCGGCACCAAGGGCGGCGCTCGCAATCGTCACACCCGCGAACGAAAGAAACAGTTTCCTCATAGAATCTCCTTACGTTTCCGATATAAATTGAGAATTCCAGTTGAACAAACCCAGACACCCAAAGAACTTTTGGGGACAAAATCAAAAACTGTCCACCTGGCCAACTCTCAATCTACAATCATGAACGCTGCACGAGATTCATAAAAATGCACCCGTCAACTTTATTGCTCAAAGCTTTGTGTGTTTTTTTAAAAATTAGAGGCTATTTTTCCAGTTACTCAGGAAGTTACAATTCATACAGTTAAAAAAATTTTCTTGTTCTCGTGTCAAAAAAACTTTGAATCGAAACAAAAGTAACAAATCGTTGCCAAAGCCCAATAGAGCAAGAAAACCACGCATCTTCACGCTTTCCGCCTGATACAAATTGATACATTTCGAAAAACTCCTGAAGTCTCCAGAAGCGATAGTGAACCTAGGAGCAATAAAGCTCACTCAAAGAAAAAAGGAACGAAACCGTGAAAAAACTCGAGAAAACCAAACGCATCTCAAAGAGCACCCTGAAAACTTTTGTAAAATCAGTTGCGGGAGTCCTCGTCGCCGGCTTGGGTTTAGCCGCTCTCGGGGCTTGCCATGATTGGAAGAACTCAAGCCCTGCAGAAAATGCGGCCCACATCACAGACAAGGTCTCCGGACGACTTGATCTCACCGAAGTTCAGGAAAAGGAGTTTGAAAACCTCGCCCTCACTTTGCTGCAATTGAGAGAACAACACCTAGAGGCCAACAAACCTCTTGCCGACGAAGTTTCTCAACTCATCATGCAGAGTTCTCTGAGCAAAGATGATATCTTAGTGGCCTATGAAACACGAATAAAGAGTTTTGAATCGCAGCTCGACGAAGCTGCTTCAGCAATCGCAACCTTTCATGCAACCCTCAGTGCTGAGCAAAAAGAGCGCATCGCAGGGTGGATCCAAAAACGTCGCAGAGGAAGACATTGAAGTGACGGAACTCACACCCCAACACACAGCCCTGCTCGTTGACGATGATTCTTCCTTGGCCGATCTCATAACGACCTATCTCAAACGCCACAATTTCGCCGTCACCTGGGCTGAGAGTGGGAAATCTGGATTGAGGCAACTGCAACGAAATGCCTTTGACTGCGTTATTCTTGATGTGATGCTCCCCGGTGAAGACGGCTTTCAAACCTGTAAACGGATTCGGAGTTTCTCCGACGTTCCCATATTGATGCTCACCGCAAGAGGTGAGCTCAGTGATCGCGTGCTGGGCCTCGAAATTGGGGCTGATGACTATCTCGCAAAACCCTTCGAACCGCGAGAACTCGTAGCCCGACTGGGAAGTCTTGTGAGGCGTAGTCAAAACGCTCTGCATCAGAACTGGCAGTTTGGGGAACTCAGCATCAACACAAGCCGCCAAATGGCGACGCTGTCGAACAGAAGCCTGGATCTCACCACCACAGAATTTGAACTCCTCTGCGTTTTTGCCCAAAAGCCCGGCCGCGTGCTCACCCGGGAACAGATTCTAGACTCTGTGCGTGGCAGCGAGTGGAGTGCTGTGGACCGTGCCGTTGACATCATGGTGAGCCGGCTGCGTCACAAGCTGGGAGACTCTGGAAAGGCATCACGCTGGATCAAGACGGTTTGGGGAACAGGTTACGTTTTCATTGGAGGAAGCAGTGATTCCGATGGCCAAGGTGGATGAGTCATGAGGGCAACAAGATGGTTCAGGGCCATTGATCCCAGACGCTCCATCATCATGAAGATCTTTCTCACTTTTCTGGCCATGACCTTTTGCGCAACAGTCACCGTGCGCTGGGGTGCGCAGCGGGTTTTTGAGCAGAGTCTCACCGGAGATTGGCTACGACCGGTCCTCGAGCACTATCTTGAACTGGTTGAAAGATCGGTTCTGGCTAGTTCACAGCCCGCGCAGTCTCTACAAGACTTCGCAGGAAGGTTCCAACTTCAGGCTTTCTGGCAAGCACATGACAAAAGCCTCACTTTGGGAAACGCCCTTGTGCCAGACGGAGATTTCCCAAGGGGAGCAGAGTCATCTCGACCTCCTCACCACAAATGGAGCGAATGGAAGAGATGGGGCTCCTCCACCCGCTGGAAATTTAGCCGCAGTGCCGCAGGGGTTGTGCTGCAGCACACTTCACATCTCGGCGTTTGGCAGCTTGCAACCGCACGCGGACTTCAAATCAACAGTATAGCCCTCGGAATTCTCATCGTTGCTCTTTTAGCTCTCATTGCAGGAACATTTGCCATCACCCAGCATTTCGTCTCCCCCTTACGCTCCATTAAGCGCGGGCTGGAAGACTTTGCCGGTGGAAACTTCCAAGCACGCCTGCCAGTGAGGGGCAAGGATGAATGGGCCCTTCTGAGCCAGTCGTTCAATGAGATGGCTGCCCGTATCTCAGAAGAAATCACGGTGCGTGACCGGCTTCTGGCCGATGTCTCTCATGAGCTTCGATCGCCTCTCACACGATTGCGGGTGGCTGCTGAGCTCCTCGAAAAAAGCCATGAGAGAGAACGGATCGTGACTGACATTGATGATCTGCGGCACCTCACCGACCAGCTGCTGGAGAGCTTTCGTTTTTCACACGGGGAAAGTGCTCCCCTTGAAGAGCTTTCCCTGGGAGACCTCCGTCAGATGCTGCTGCATTTGGCCAAACAGGAAGGCCTCTCGCTCAACGAGATCGGCAGAAAGGACAACCCACCGCCCCAGCCTGATTTTCTCGTCAGCTGCAACACCCATCTCACCCGCATCGTTTTGAAAAACATTCTGGAGAATGTGCGCAAACACGCAACGAATAGCCTGCGAGTGGAGATCGAGTTTTTGCTTGAAAATGAGCTTCCCCACGCTCCGCACAACCCGTCTCTCATCCTCACTCTTTCCGACCATGGCCCAGCGCCTGCCGAGACGGAGATCGCCCAACTGAACCGTCCTTTCTATAGACCTGACCCGGCTCGCTCGCGAAGCACGGGTGGGCATGGTTTGGGGCTCCACCTCGCGAAGAGACTGCAAATTGCCCAAAACGGTTCTCTGAGCCTCGGCGCGAACAAAAGGGGTGGACTCACTGTGGCGTTGACCTTCTCCACTGAAAACCATCTTTCTTCCGGCACGACTTGCACAACGCCCCACAATCCGCTTCAATCCTGAGGAGCGTGACGCAAACTGCGAAAGATCGGAGGCGAACCCATGTACGAAAGCTTGTTGGCTCCCCGTTTGGAGAACGTTGTTTATCCTTGGAAGGGCCTTATTGCCCAAGCAGGCGAAGCCAAAGGAAGCTCCATCAATGGAACTCTGGG
>JANQPW010000609.1 GCA_028285285.1 Silvanigrellales bacterium | reverse complement strand
TTGAGATGAACCCCAGAGACACATTTGATCGACCCCTTTTTGAAGCCTTCACCTCCAGCCTGAACCCAAGCCTTGCTTGGAATTCCGCCAGCGGAGGTGAACGCAAAAAGATTCTGCTTCTGATCTATGCCGCCCAACTCCACAAACGACTCTATCTCCTTGATGAACCCTCCAATCATCTCGACCCCGAAGCGAAGATTCAACTGGGAAATTGGTTGCGACGCCTGCGGGGTGCTTCGGCAGGCACATTGGTTGTCACCCACGAAAGCCCCTCGGCCTTTGGAATAGAAAAGACTGATATCACAAAAAGAATGTCACTAGAGCCGAGTGTTGAGGGGAAGATTTGAACGACTTTTTCGAGCTCAGCGAACTCTACATCTGGCCCTTTCTGGCAACACTTCTTTGTGGCCTGGCCCTCTCGTTGATGGGAGTGCACATCACAGCCCGCAAGGAAAGCATGAATGTGCTTGTGGTCAACCAGGTGACCGTTTGTCTCTACCTCAGCTTTATGTTTTTTGCCGGTTTGTTCTTCCCAAACGCTGAGCAGGATCTGTTCCAGATCGCAGTGAGTGTGCTGTCCGTTGCCGCTGGGGTCTTCAGCCTCAAAAAACTGGAACAGCACTTCCGCGGTCGGCCCGACCAAATGATTGCTGGACAACTGGTGTTGTTCCTCGGCCTTCTCTCAGCCTCCCATCTCCTCGCTTCGGCTAACCCTTCTTTTGAGGGTCAGGTGCTGCGCTCCATGATGGGAGATGTGGTGCTCATTTCAGACACGACTGCCCAATGGCTGATCTTTGCCTCTGCCGTGGTTCTCCTCATCGCTTTCCAGATCCGACGAGACTCTTTAAAAAGGAGCTTCACTCGTGCCATCCTGGGTGTGTCAGAAACCCAGGTGGGGCAGCCCTTAAGCGCCTTCACACGCTTTTCTGAAGTTGTTTTGATTTCTTTTTTGTGCCTTTGCACTGTGGAGCTCGGCTTTCTCTTCACGTCTACAGTCTTGCTCGTTCCCACGCAGCTCATGGCACGTGTTGGAGGAATCGGCCAAAAGTGGCACACCTTTCGAGTTGGAGCACTTTCCGCATCGGGAGTTGTGCTGGGTTTCACAGCTTCTTTGGTTTCCAGCCGCGTTCCAACTGTTCCGGCCATTGGCGTTGCGCTTTTTTGCATTTCGCTGGCAGGTCTCGGGGTT
>JANQPW010000602.1 GCA_028285285.1 Silvanigrellales bacterium | reverse complement strand
AATGGCGCATGAGGTCAATGTGGTGGCAGGCCTCTCCCACAATTCGTCCACCGCCCACAGAGAGATCTTGAGTCCAGTGGTCTGCCGGAATGGCCCCAGCGTTCACCGTGAACACAAAACACTTTGGCCCTTCCACCCGCTCCAAGAGCTCAGAAACCTTCTCAATGTGGGGGGAAAATCGGCGATTGAAGCCCACCATCAAGCGGGGGGTCAGCTGGGCCGGATCACCCCAGCGGCTCTCCACAAACTCTCGGAGTTTGCGAAACTCGGCCCAATTGATGGCCAGGGGTTTTTCCACAAACACACTCTTTCCTGCCTCGAGAGCTTGGAGAGAAAGCTTCGCGTGGGAATCATGCCGCGTGCACACGATCACTGCGTTGGTGTCGCTCAAAGAGAAAACGGAGGCCGCATCGGTCGACACCTGAGCAAAGCCATGGGAACGCGCCTGAATAGAGGCATCAACCCCCCCGCTGGAAACCAAAGTGTGCAACACCGCGGGTGTTTCTTTCAGCGCCGGGATGAGCACCCGGGAGGCATAGTTTCCCGCACCAATGAACCCAACACTCACGCTCCCTTGAAGCTGTGACAGTGCAGCGGTGGCCTTCCCGCCGGCTCTGCCGAGCGCAACGGTCTTTTGACTTTTCACCTCTTCAAGGGACCGATCGGGGTATTCGAGAGTGACTCCGAGCACATCAGGGCTGTTGAGCACCCGAGCGTAGGCTTCCTCAGCACGCTCAAAAGGAAGGGTTTCCGAGACCAGCCCGGAAACACTCAATTTGCCACTGGCAAAGAGCTGCAGCACAGCTTCAAAATTCCGCTGAGCGGTCCACCGCACAAAACCCAAAGGATAATCCACGCCGCTCTTTTCGTATTCTTTGTCATAGCGACCGGGGCCGTAGCTACAAGAAACCTGAAAACGGATCTCCTTCTCGTAGAAATCGGATCGATCGAGTTGAAGGCCCACAACACCCACAAGAATCACCCGACCGCGCTTGCGGCACATTCCCGCGGCATGCTTCATGAGTTCCGAAGACTTTGTGGCAGCGGTGATGATGACGCCATCAACTCCCCTTCCTCCGTTGAGGTGATGAGCCGACTGCACCGGATCTTCTTCCCGAGCCACGTTCAAGGTCATAGCTCCATAGCTGGCCGCCAGTGCAAGCTTGTCATCGTCGATGTCGGTGGCAATGACCTGACACCCATTTGCAAGGAGCATCTGCACCGTGAGCAGGCCAATCACACCACAGCCGGCCACGCAAAAAACCTCTCCCAGTGTGGGCTCTGCCAAACGAATGCCTTGGAGGCCAATGGCTCCCAAAACCGTGAACGAGGCTTGCTCATCGGTCACATTGTCGGGAATGCGCGCGGAGAGCTGCGACGGCACGCGCACCACCTCAGCATGGGGGCCGTTCGAAACCACGCGATCTCCAGCTTGAAACCCATCCACACCCCGCCCGGTGTCAATGACCACTCCCACGTTGCAATAGCCCAGGGGCATGGGTTGGGAAAGCTTGGAGCGCACCGCTTCAAGCGTTGTCGACACGCCGACTGTCTTCATTTTGGAGAGAACTTGCCGCACTTTCTCAGGCTGTTTTCTCGCCTTGTCGAGCAGCGAAGAGCGACCAAAGTCAAGAAGCATTCTCTCGGTTCCGGTAGAAATGAGAGAACGTCGCGACAAAACCGTCAGCTGCGCTTCTCCGGGCAAAGGGCAGGGAGCTTCCACAAAAGAAATGCTGCCATTTCTCAAGTCTTGGAACAATTGCTTCACGTTTCAGACTCCTTATTTTGCTGGCTTCAGCAGACGCAGCGTTGTGAGATCGTAGACAGGGCGGGGGCACGCCTCCCAAAAAGCATCATCCCCATACTGTGTGTGGGGTGTGACCCTGACGCACAGATCCAGCTCCTGCCATTCAAAGAGCTCCGGGGCACTCCAAATTTTCTCACCCTCACGGAGCGACTGCTTGACAAAGGGATCCGAGAGCCGCACATCGTGACCCGCGGCGAGCAGACTTTGCAACACAGCTTCGGCCGGTGTTTCTCGACTGTCATCCACATCAGGTTTGTAGGCCAGGCCAAAGAGCCCGACGTGCAACGGACGCCCTTTCAAGTTTGAGGGCAGAGCCTCCAACAGACGTTTCACCAGGTTCACAGGCCTGGTATCGTTGCTTTCCCGGCAGAGCCGCACGAGTTGGCCGGCCTCTGTGTCTTCCACCAAAAAGAGCGGGTCAATGGAGATGCAATGCCCCCCCACTCCGGGGCCGGGGTTGAGAATCTGCACACGTGGGTGGAGATTGGCCAGCCGAATGGCTTCCGCACTCTCCACACCCAGCTCGGCCAACACATCAGAAAACTCGTTGGCCAGGGCAATGTTCACATCACGCGAGGTATTTTCCAGAAGCTTGGCACACTCGGCCGTGGCAGCAGAAGTGGGGTGAACTTTTCCCTGCACCACCGAACGGTAAAAACGCAGCATCTTGTGGGTGGACTCTTCTGTGAGCCCTCCCACAATCCGCTCGTTGTTGGCCAGCTCGTGCAATGTGTTGCCCGGTATGGCCCGCTCAGGGCAGTGCACCACCGCAATGCGCTTGCCGCTCTTCTCTTGCAGAAACTGAGCGATCCGGGCCGTGGTTCCTGGTTTGATAGTCGACTCAATAACAACGGTGTTGCCCTCTTGCAGCACAGGCACGAGAGAGGCACACGCCGCATCGAGATGGCGCCCATCAAAACGCCCCTCATGTTTGTTTGTAGGAACAGAAACCACAAAAACATCAGCCGGCTGGGGTGTTTCAAAGCAACGGAGCCGGCCATTTTCAATCTGCTCCTGAAAAATCTCCTCCAAACCAGGCTCCTGGAAGGGCAGCTGACCTGCATTGATCTGCTTCACCTTCTCTACGGCCACATCCACACCCAAAACGGAATAGCCGGCCTGAGCCACCAAACAGGCAAAGGGCAAGCCCATGTAGCCCATGCCAATCACCGAAACCGTTTCAGAACGGGCTGCAGCACTGCCCGCTGCTCCCGCCGAAAGAGAGCTATTTGTGGTGGGCTGCCCACCCAACACAAAGTCGAGAATTCTCTCAGCAGAGCGCCCATCTCCAAAAGGGTTTTCCCATTTTCCACGGCGCTTTTCCAACTCTTCAAGAGCTTTCAAAGCCCGGTCGGTGTCACGGCCCACAAGAACATTGGCACCCACGTCGATCGTTTCGGGGCGCTCCGTATTGTCACGCAGGGTCACGCAGGGTGTGCCCAAAATGCAGGCCTCCTCTTGAACCCCACCCGAATCGGTGAGAATGAACTTCGCTTTTGCCTGGAGGGCAATGAAGTCGCCATAGCCCACGGGATCCTTGAGAACGATGCCCTGCAAAGAGACCTCAGGCATCTCAT
>JANQPW010000960.1 GCA_028285285.1 Silvanigrellales bacterium | reverse complement strand
CAAAAAGCGCACTAATACTTGATTTCCAATGAAACCATTCACACCCGTCAACGCCACGCGAGTCACACCCATCGCGCCCCCCTTTTTGCCTTCGCAATTCGTGCAGCTAGGCATACTACAAGTGCCCATTTACATACAAATGTGAACAATGGCAGAGCTCTGAAACCCGCGCTTGACCCGCACTCCCGCTCTATGTCACATCTCTCGCAGCGGAAGCCCTAGCTTGTTTCTTTCCCATTTGCTGATTGTCCGGTTGGGTTTGAAGAGGCAGGTGTCCTTTTTGAGACACCCCCGAGGCTGGGCAACCTTCGTCCGGACATGGTCTGTTCTTCTTTTGTCACCTCCCCAGCGTGGGGAGGTGTTTTTCTTTGACCCTATCCGAAAACCTCCCAAGAGACGCGCTTCGCTAGCCGTTGTGGGTTGTGGCGACATTGTGATTGAGCCCGCTGAAGAGGTCCCTGCAACAACAGAGGCAGCCGCTGAAGACCCCACACAAGCAAGAGCCGATCCCACCGACGATGTCGTTGACCCGGACGAGCCTCTGGTTGACGACTCCGAAATGTGCGAGTTCATGGCACTCTAACCGCGCCGCAGGCGCCGACAGCACAAATCTTCTCTTTAGGTGTCCCCTTCACCATGCTATGCGTTCCCCTCTGAACAGACAAAGAAGAGGGTTCGTCCATGTGGCTGAGTGAAGAAAACAACCGCACCAACCATCTTTCAGAATCAATCAAAAAAGTTGGGGTGGTTGGCGCCGGACTCGCCGGTTCCGACTGTGCTTGGGTGCTCGCGGAACACTATGGTCTCAACGTCATCCTCTACGAGATGAAGCCGCAGAAAATGACCCCAGCTCAGATCATGCCCGAAAGCTTTGCTGAGCTGGTTTGCTCGAACTCTCTCAAGTCAACGAGCTTGCTGAACCCAGCCGGCCTTCTCAAGCAAGATCTGCGGGCTCTGGGCTCTTTGGTGTGCCACGCGGCGCTGGATGCTCAGGTTCCTGCCGGAGAGTCGCTGGCTGTTGGTCGGGAACGCTTCTCGGGCATGATCACAAAAACACTGCGCAACCACCCCCGCATTGAGGTCCGAGCCGGAGTGGTCGGCTCAGCACGAGACCTGCTCCGCAAAGATGAACTGGAGCTCATTGTCATTGCCACAGGCCCTCTCACAGAAGGAGGCCTCAACGAGGAGCTTCAGGAGCTGAGCGGGAAAGATTGTCTCTACTTCTACGACGCCATTGCTCCCATTTTGGATGGCTCGAGCCTAAACCGCAGCATCATTTTTGCCGGAAACCGAGAAAGCCGCGCACAAGACCATCAGGAAACCGAAGCCGGGGTGGGAGACTATCTCAACATTCCCCTCAGCAGGGAGGAGTATGACTCCTTCGTGAAGCAGGTGCTCGACGGCGAAAAGGTGCCCCACCACGATTTTGAAGAACCTCGTTACTTTAACGGTTGCCAACCCATTGAAAACCTCGCAGAGAGTGGCCCTCTGACCCTGGCGCACGGCCCCATGAAAGGCCGTGGCCTCACTGATCCTCGCACGGGGCGCTGGCCCTATGCCGCAATTCAATTGCGCAAGGAAAAGCTCGGAGATGAGGCTTACAACATGGTTGGCTTCCAAACCCGCCTCAACTGGAGAGAGCAGAAACGGATTTTTCAGACCCTTCCAGGTATGTCCGAAGCGGTGTTTCACCGCATGGGAAGCATGCACCGCAACACCTACCTTTGCGCTCCCGAGTTGCTCTCAACCGACTTCACATTTAAATCCCACCCCCAGATTGCACTCGCTGGGCAAATCATGGGCGTTGAAGGATATTTGGAAAGCTCTGCCATGGGCTGTTTCTTGGGCCATCACTTTGGAACACAGCTTGTTCACAGCCAACGGCTTGAGCTGCCGCCAGCCTCCACTCCTTTGGGTGGACTGTGCCACCATGTGCTCCACAACGACCCCAAATCTTATTCGCCTATGAATGTGCACTGGGGACTGATCGCACCCCTCAGCAAAGACGAAATCCTCAATGCCCAATCGCGGCTTTCGAAAGAGAACGCTCCACTCAACATTCGAGAGCGCAAAGACGGCACACTGAAGCTCGACAAAGGAACAAAGCGGATGTTGCTCAGCGACCGATCTCAGAGACACTTTGCAGATTGGATGGAACGAAACATTCAAGGACATCCATCAAGATAGTGTAACGATCTATTTTAGTTTAATTTTACATGAAATCTTAAGTTATTTACGAATTTCTCCGAAACCTCTAGCGAAGAAAAAGAAACTGATTCCCGCTGCCTTGGAGAGTTCTTATGCTGTCACGTCAAATTCTGCTCAAACCTTTGGCCCTCATTTCAATCACATCCATGACTCTTGCCTGTGGTGGGAACTCCTTCGAGGGCAAACGAAAAGAAAACAAAAATACAGCGGCGGCCGAGTCTCCGTCGCCAAACAAAGGCTCTGCGGATGCCACTGAGGGCAAACCTTCTGTGCAGACACAATCCCAGTCTGAGGGAGACGGCACCACCGCTGCATCAACAGACTCCACGGGGTCAACTTCCAGCAACTTCATCACTGATAATGGTCAATCTCTCAGCGCTGAAGACGTGGCCTTTCTCAATTCGTGTTTGGCAGATTGGAAAACTCACCCCTTTGTTCAACAAGCAGGAGATGCAGTTTCGGTGAAGATCTACGACCTCAGCCTGAGCCTGCCCATTTTCGCCGCTGGTGTTTCCGATACCCAGGCCACTCCAGCACCCCGGCTGGTTCTTGTTAAAACAGCGCTCAATGTGCTTTCCGTTGTGGAACACCGATTTTGGAACCCGCAAGGCTGGTACTGCGTGCAGAACGCTATTGATGTTGCCGCCGACACAACCTTTAGCCTCCACTGCAACGCCAAGATTTCGACGGGAAGCGGGGAATCTTCGGACACAACCAATATCGGTTCCATTGTTGAAGGGCAGACCGTTTCGCAGTCAGGCACCCATGTGCTGTCAACTGTGAGAACGACCTCTTACTGCCCGTAGTCTTTTAGAGCGGTGCCAACACCCTATTTGTTCTCGAGGTCAAAGAGTTCTGCGCACATGTGTCGCCACGGAATCAAGCCACTTCCACTCCAGAACGGGTTCGCCAATAGAAAAATTGACCTCTTTTATTGCGGTAACTGTTGAGTGCTCTCATTTGATTGATCACAAAGGTCTCAAAAAGTTTTCCACGCTCATCATTCACCAGAGGTGTGTCGAGGCGGCCTTGAAGAGCACGAATCACACCCGTGTCAAACCAGTAGAACTTTGGATGAGACACCTCTTTGACTCTGACCTTCCTGTTCCACGTGGACCAAACAGAAAAAAGGATCTGTTGCCTAATGAGAGCAGACGTCTGTACATTTTGTCACCAATTCCGTTAAAAGTGCGGCCATTTTAACGGAATCATCGACAATTTGCAAAAGAGTCAGCAACAACGCCGTCCTCGCCAAGGTACCCTTTGTCTATGAGGGGTTACCCAAAAAGAAAAAAGACTCATGAGTGACAAACACCAGCAAGGAAGAGTCACTTTGTGATCTTATCCCCAAAGATCAGATATTTGACAACCTTCGCCCCCAATAGAAGCCATTCTTAGTATCACCAAATAATAGCAACTTTTCAGGCACAAAAATAGTCTCTAATGATTTGCTAAAATGTGTCGATAATGATAGAAGTAAATAGGAGGGCTCAGTATGAGTGTAGAGTTTCGAGTAAAAACAGAGATTGACGAGGCCATGCAGCTCGATATCAGCACTCTCGAGACCCTCCATCCAGAGTGCTCTCGCAACAGAGCCAAACTCACTAAGTTGGCATTTTCACTCGCGGCAAGATATCTCGAAGAACAGGAATTTAAGAGACTTGCAGAACAAGATGATGATGACTTTGACGAGAGAATGAAGGACCAATTTGCAGGTGAGTGATCGGTTGAAAAAATGGGATGTTTGGCTCTTTGACCAGGAAGCCGCACGAGCAAACACAGACCCACAGCAGCCTCTCGATCCCAGCAAACCCCACCGACCTTATCTGGTCATCAGCGACAACGCCGTCCTCGCCAATGCAACGAAAAACACAAAAGTCATTTGCATACCATTGGGAGGGAAAAGCCAGTCAAGGCTGTTTGACGTACCGCTTGCCACCGGACAAGCTGGTTGCACTAAAGATTGCTACATTTGGTGCAGCGAGATTTACACCGTGAAAGTGAAGTACTTTTGCAAGAGGCTGGGCAACGCCGGGTTCGTCTCCGATAAGGTTGAGCAATCCCTCAGAAAGATCCTCAACCTGCGGTAGGCTTCCTCAGCACCAATTGAGAGGGCCAGTTTTCAATTGTTCAGCTTCCGAACGAGCTTCTTCGAAAACGAGCACCCCACCAAATAGTCTTCCACCGTGGGGAAGTCTTCTGCCGGCCCGCCGTCATATGAGATGCTCACGCCGCTTTCGCTGTCAGCACCGAAGGTGATCACAAAGCTTGTGTTGGGTTGTGTGCTTTCCTCTTCGCCCGAAGCTGGCTCGGCATTGCCCAAAAAGATGTCTCCTGCCACAGAACCAGAAACAGGAACACAGTTTCCATACTCGAACCTGAGGTCGCTAAACTGCGAAACGAGAGTGTTTCCGGTTTCACTTCCCACCGACTTGAGGGTTCCCGACTGCACCGTTTTGCTGCTCCATGCGCTCTCACCCTTGATGCGCTCAACGGCGATAACGAGAGGATCGCTTGAGTCTGTTGTGTTCCGGGCCGACATTGAAAAGCTTTCTGTTTCAAGCACAGATCCTGCTTTGCGGCGGGTTCCAGAGAGAGTTCGGGTCACATCGCTCTCAACCGTGCGGGTCACGCTCACTGTTGTGCCATCACTTGAGTGTTGAGAATGAGTGATCTCTCGGCTTCCCAGCGCCGAGAACTCCCGAGACAGAGCAAAGCTCACGTTCTCACCGTTTCGGCGCGTGCCTGAGATTTCAATACTTGCCGTGCGCTTGTGATCAATATCGCTGGAAAGCTTGAGGCCCTCAAAGAAAGCCGAGTTCTCCCAGTCGATGGCCACAGTGTTGGCTGCCGTGCACTCCAGGCTGTCTTGATCTGGAGCTGGAGTCCACACACGGGTGTTGCGAGCGTCTACGCTCGTGGTCACTTCTCGGGTGAGAAAGCGTCCGCTGATGCTTCCTGCTCTTTCCCAATTGCGTGTGGCCACAATTGTGACCGTTCCATCTTCATTGGC
>JANQPW010000957.1 GCA_028285285.1 Silvanigrellales bacterium | reverse complement strand
CGTTGGCAATATCAACTTTGAAGTAAGCCCGTTGCCAGCGGTTCTGTGAATCTCGAATGAAGTCACCTCGCTTCGCAAAACTGCGCACTTCCAGGCACAACTGAAACTCACCGTTGACGTTCTTGGGAGGCTGCAATTCAATGGAGCAGGTTCCCGCGGGAATAGGTTTTCCAGAACCATCTGTCGTGAGGGCACAGCTTGAAGCAAGGCTCAACCCATGCTCGACCGGATCTTCGTTTTTGTAGAGATCTTGGCGCGCAGCAGAGGCTGTTGCCGAGACGGTGCCGGCACTCATCAGTTCTGCAGACTCTCTTAAGAAACTGTTGACATTAGCGTGGGCATCAATCCGGTCGGCACCAAAAGCATTCAAAAGGTCTTCACGATACCCAACAGGTTGGCCCCACTTGAACATAGCGTTGTCCGCAATGGGAAAGTACTCAGGCGGAACCAGGGGCCCGTATATGTAGTCTTCGAATTTCTCACACTGTCGTATACCAGCCGGCCGGTCGAATGGAGCTGCGTGGCCATCTATGTCCACAAGGTGGCTCCCACCAATGGTGATGGTGAAGGGTTCGTTTTCTGTGACATTGAAGGTTCCAAAAACCTCGACAGCCTCACCACCGGAAGACTGGAGCTTGCCATCATTCGGATCTCGACGGTCCAGGCCCCGAATGGTGGCGGGTGCGTCAACGATGGTGTGAGGATCATCCACTGGGTGGACCCGAACGAAAATTTGAGAGTGATCACCTCCACCCCCATCTTTTGAAAAGCAGTCACCGCCACCCACGCAATTTTGGCTCGTTCGCACCCGCCAATCCACGGTGAGATCACCCCTTTCGGTTAACCCACCGCCATAGAGAAAGGGCTGGCTGCCACTTCCGAGATCTTCTTGGTAAACAGCATTATTGAAGTTTTGTGCGGTCGACAAATTCACACGCAAGGCATCCCACCCCGAAGACACATCATTTGCGACAGGGCTCACAGTGAGGTGGGCAGGGTTTGAAATGGTGCCAAAGCTGTGGGCCGTGACATCTTCACGATCCACGTCCATGTACGAATAAACTCTGAAAACACTTATGGGTTTTTCCTCGTTTTCAGCTTGGCAGCCTTGGGGGTGCAAAGTCAGTGCATCTCGCAAGGGAAGGTTGGGATTGTCTCTTGGAACCGTCCACACCATGGGGCAAGGCTCCGCGATTTCCAAGCACTGCGGATCTTCCTTTTCCGCTGCAAAAGTGGGCCCACACGCCCCATCGTTGGGAAGGCGCCCGAAGCGAAACAGGAAGTTCTCATCTTCAAAAAGGTCAAGAACAAAGTCTTGGGTAACAGGAAGGTCATCCACATTCTTCACGTCAATAAAAATCTCTGGGGACCGATCACTGTCGGACCAGTCTTCAGGGTTAATGGCATTATCCGCCACTCGAGTTTTGATGGTCATAGGGCCAAAAAAGTCATCGGGAGGCACAATCTTCATCCAACATTTGCCATTTTCTGCACAGGCCACATTGTCGAGAGCCGATGCCAGTGTTGCAGGAATGCCAAAGTGGTTGTTAACGGCCCCAGAAACC
>JANQPW010000939.1 GCA_028285285.1 Silvanigrellales bacterium | reverse complement strand
ATCATTTCCCAGCGGTAAAAGCACAATTCCGGCAAAATCAAAGCTCTCCACCAGCTCCCGCAATCTCTCCACCGTCGTGCTAAACTGCAAGCCTGTCGACTCAAAAGATGGAGCATCTGCGGTCTCTCCATTCAATCGATCCCCTTCATGAAGCGTCTCCTGGAGGGGGACAACAATAGCCCCCGAAAAGTCCGAACTCAGGCGTGAAAGGGCAACTTCTGTCCTCTTCAAAATTCCCCAATCATCTTCAACAAAGCGAAGAGGGTCGAGCACAAAATTCCGAACGAGCGGGATTCTCTCAAACAGAGAAAGAAGCCCCAGAACCGCAGGCTGTGAGAGAAGCACCGATTCAAGAAATGTCACCGCAAACTTCGAGTTCGAGCTTTCTTCCCCCTGGTCTTGTTTTCGAAAGGCACTCAATCGAGGAAGATCCTCGGGAGAAACAAAGCGCCCGCGATGATAAAACTGAGTGTTTCTTCTCCCCTCTGGTCGAACAAGGAGAGACTGAAATGTGTCGGCGACATCGAAGGTGTTGAGCACGACATTTCGACGATGGAAGCCTCGGAGCTGTATCCCTGGGCGGTCCTTTGAGCCACCAAGATAGTGGCTCGGAAGAAGAAAAAACAGATGGGCACTCTCAAATCGATAGTGAGTTTTTTCTCTGAGCGACCGGCGCAGTTGAGCAGAATACACCTCGAGTTCTCGAACCAATGCAACACTTCCCCGAACGGCCCAAGAGTCTGACCCAAATTTATTGCGCAAAATCTGAGGAGAAAGAGCCGTACAGAGCCCGATAAAGACAAGACACCAAGCCACAGACAAAGCCCAGGGCAACGCGTCGCGAAGACTATTCCCACGGCTGCGTTGAGCCGAAAAGCGGTACTGAGGAGAACGGCTATCCATACCCTGAGACAAAATGCCGATAAATGGAGGAACAGCACAGACCACCAAAAAAACGATCCAGCACCAAAGGAGCTCCAACACCTGCTTCAAAAAAAGGAAAGGAGAGCCCAAAGTTGCCAAAAAGGAAGACCAGAGCTGCGCCAGCTCACCAAACAGCAAGAAAGACAAAACACCCTGAAAAGCTGTCAAGACTCCCACGAGCACAAGGACTCGAAAAGCAACTCCCCAAACAGGCCGACTCAAATCTCTCGCATAGGTTGTCACAACGGTCTCTTCTCACCCTTAAAAACTTGTGCTCCGACGCGATCATAACCTCTGAATGTCTTTAAGGGAATCACCCACCCGGCTGCTCCTTGACTCAAATTCCCTCACGGTCGGGTGAACCACTCACGCCAAAAAAAAGGGAGCCCTCAGGCTCCCTTTTTCACAATCCAGAAACTGTCTCGGACAATCTCACTTTTC
>JANQPW010000938.1 GCA_028285285.1 Silvanigrellales bacterium | reverse complement strand
GTTCGGAGCGGTTCGCATCTTCACCAAACTCTCTCAGAATCTGCAGACAAGACGAACGAATTTTGCTCTTGAGCTCTTCGAACCTTTCCGGATCGATGGAAAAGATCACCGATTGAAACTCCCTCTCGGCAACCGGCAGGGTTTTCAAGGCGGTCTCACTTTTTTCCAGCATAGAACTGTGAAAATTCCGAACAGCCGGCTGCGGAACATCTTGCAAAGTCGAGGAGTACTCTTGAACGCTCTGCCACACCCCTTTTTCTCTTTTCACCATACCAAGGCGCAACAACCGATCGAGACAGGATTGAATCTGGCCTTCAGGAAGACCCAGCTTCTGACAAATGTTTTGGGTATTGCTGATGAAGCCCGAGAGTTCACAGCACTCAAGAATGGCCAGGTAGTGCCACTGAGAGACCATTTCAAAGTCTTCCGGACTCAGGTATTGGACCTGCTTTCGCTGAACGTAGGAGGCGATGCGCTGCTTCGCCACCGCTTTTTCCCTTGGGTTTCGAGACCAAGCCGCAACCACGAGATCTTCAAAGTGAGAAGCAAACTCCGTTGACCAACCGAGGCGCTGGCAGATGACCTCTGCAGACCTGAGAGAAAGACCTCGTTTGAGTTGGAGAACCTGGTTGAGGTGACCCGTATCTAGCTCGAGATCCCGTGCAAATGCACGCATGGAGTACAACTTCCTGCGGGTAATTCGCTGTGAAAACTCAGATTTCAGTGTCTCAACAACCGCAAGTGCCGGGTTCTGCAAAGAGACGTGTGTGTTGTGTTCCACTTTTCAACTCGGCCTCTCATCCTCTTCTCAGCCGGAGACCTAATGCGAACCAGAACAAATTGAAAGTGCTTTTTTCAGACCCCAGTGACCGCAAACAGCCAAAAGAAGGAGCGGGCGGAAAGAGCGCAGAGTTAAACCTGCGCCAATCCACCATCAACATCAAGCTCCACGCCATGGATGTAGCTGGCTTCATCGGAGGCAAGAAAGGCCACAGCGGCAGCGACCTCCTCAGGCCTCCCTGCTCTTGCCAAAGGAACTTGACTGGCAAAGCCCTGAGTCATTTCCTTTTGTTGTTGTTCATCAAGGCCCATTTTTGAAAAAATGGGGGTTTCAATTGGACCAGGCGCTATGGCGTTAACACGAATGCCCTGGGGCGCCAGCTCGGCCGCCGACGTTCGCACAAGCGATCGCAGCGCCGCTTTTGTAGCCGAGTAAACCGTTGCTCCTGCAAAGCCCTTATGACTCACCACTGACGTGTTGAAGACAACCGACGAGCCCGACTTCAGCAAAGGCAAAGCCTTTTGCAGTGTGAAGAACGCTCCTTTGAAGTTGACATCGAAGTGCTTGTCAAAAAACGCATCGTCGACCTGGTCTAAGGGAAGGAATTGCGCAATTCCTGCATTTGCAAACAGAATATCGAGGCGATCATTCTCTTTTTTAACGAGTTCAAAAAGGGAATGGAGGCTGTCTTTGTTGCTCACGTCGGTCACCACGGGAATGACCTCTCCGGAGATCTCAGACTTTGCTTTTTCCAAATCTTGTGCATTGCGTGCCGCAATATAGACCTTGGCACCCCCTGCGGCGAACTGAGCCGCAGCCGCGAGACCAATCCCTGTGCTTCCCCCGGTGACAACGGCGACTTTCCCTGCGAATTTGTTTTCTGGCTTCGAATCTTGAACAGACATTTTCGTCTCCTTTAAAAAAATCAGAACTCCAATTCAAATTCTACCTACTAGAAGGTAGATTTCAAACGCAAAAAAAATCAAACCCCCGAAAGAGCGCGCCGCAACACGGTCAGTGTTTCTGAAAGCGCTCCCCCAGGGCGAACACGGCTATACATCATTGCACCTTTGATCGTGTCCACCACGAAATCGGCTTGCTGCTCAGCAGAGCCCACAAAAGCAATTTCCCCACTCTCCCGACCTCCTGAGAGCAGCTCCGCAATGATCTTTCTTTCGTGTTCACACACAGCAGACAACTTTTCCTGCACAGCTTCTGGCAAGTTTTCGTAGTCAGAAATCAATGCCCCCAACAAGCAGACCCGGTTCTCACCGCAAGCTCTTTCGCAGCCTTCTTGAAAGAAGTGTTCTATTCGCTGCCACGCAGTGCTTCCCGGGCACTTCTGAACTGCCTCAAGCTTGTCTGAGAGGAATTGTTTCGTTCCTTCCAGCAGAGCCATCCCCAAATCTTCCTTAGAAGGAAAATGATGGTGGATACTTGCTTTGGCAATGCCCAACTCATCAGCCAAGTCTTTGTAACTAAAACCAGAGTACCCTCTTCTTTCAATCAAACCCGTGGCAAGCTGCATGATCTGCTGTCTCCTGTCGCCGCCACTCTTTTGATGAATTGCACTCACGCTCGTTACACTCCTCAACTTTGGAAGCGAGTCTGACTCCAGACCACCTCTTCCACCATACCTACCTATCGGTAGGTATGCAACTCTTCTTGAGCGTTTTTTTGAAAAATCTCCCACCTTGTGTGGCACGCACCTTGCTAAAACTCGCTTCACAAGAACAAAGATGTGGAGAGAAACGCTATGAAGAGCCTCCGACTGCTCATTCCAAACCTAGGTTTGATGTTTTGCATCCTTCCCGTGTCAACTTCTTGCACAAAGCCAAGCACCAGCTCCGTAGACACGGCACCTCCCGCTATCGGTGTGCAAGCTAAACGGGGAGATCTGAAGAATATCTTTATGATCCAACCCATGTCACCGCTGCCCATCCCAGAGCTCGATGAAACAAGCACGGTCGAACTTGAGCAAAGCTCACAGATTCCTCGTGAAGATTGGCCTGTTTGCGTTTATGGTTATGAGTTCAACACCAAGCCCTATCGCAAGGGCCGAACAACCTCATCAGACATTGCGCAGTACTTTGCTCCATCACTGGAGAGATTCAAGCATGATCTGACCTTGCTCCAAGCCTTCAACACGGGGGTCACATACCCCGTGAAGGCAGGTGCTCTGGCCGATCAAATGCAGCAACGCGCTCGACAAATCAAAGACAGCGGGCTGGCAAAGAAGTCTGCAACAGCTACAGGTTCAGTGCTCGCAATCGTTGGCGGTGTCCTCACCTTTGACCCCCTTTTGATAGCAGGAGGGGCTGCAGGTCTGTGCAAACTCACCGCTGACGTTCGGACCATTCACCCGCAAGAGAAAAGTCTCGAAGCGCTTGGACATGAGATTAAAGAAATCTGCACAGAAGAAGACCAAGCCCTGCAAGAGTCACCGGCTGTTGCAACAGGGGCCAACGCCGTGGTCACCGTCAAAGAAGCATCCCGTCTCATGAACATGAGAGCTCAGATGTCTCGAACAGAGTTTCTCTTGAGAGATTCGCTGAAACTGCTTGATGAGTCGGCCGTTTATCAACGGCTGGATCCATGTGTGAAGTATTGGTTTGAAGCCAAAGAGCACCTTGAAGCCTATGAGAGCGCGGTGAAGAAACTCTCTCCAGGCGATCTTTGATTCTGCCCCAGCAAACCTTCAGAGAAAACAAAGAAACCACTTCATAGAGAAAGGACCTGACAATGCACCACAGCAAAACAAGCACTCTTATGAGTTCCCTCTTCTTCGTTGCAGCCTTGGCTGTTGCGGGCTGTACGAAAAACAGTGGGCAGCCCCATTCCACATCAAAATCAGAGGCCGGAACACGTGATGCTCCCCAAGGTGCTGACTGCCAACTCGTGGAA
>JANQPW010000936.1 GCA_028285285.1 Silvanigrellales bacterium | reverse complement strand
CTTCAAACGTTTCTCTTCTTTTGGGGCGCTGAATTCTCTCAACCAGGTTTTGATCAAGTGCACCGCTCCGGGCATTCCCGACATTTATCAAGGCTGCGAAGTTTGGAATCATTGCTTGGTGGATCCCGACAACCGGCACTCCATTGAATTTGATGGCTTGGTGCGACGCATGGCCACCATTGAGCACGATCTCAAAAGGGCTTCGCATGCCGACCTTCTGCGCAAACTCATGAGTGTTTGGGAAGATGGTCGTGTGAAAATGTATGTGCTGATGCGTCTTTTGCACCTGAGACAGGCCTACCCAGAGCTCTTCATGGAAGGTGACTACAGGGCCGTGGAGTGTGAGGGCCCACGCGCGGGGCATGTGTTCGCCTTCTTGCGCACCCACAAGCAGAAGCGGCTTCTCGTTGTGGCCACGCGTGGCCTGCTGAGTGCTTTTCCTAGCCGCACCACCGTGACAGAGGAGTGGGACTGGGGAAAGCACAGCCTGCAGCTCAGTGAGTTTGAGGGAGCCAGTTGGCGTGAGGTTTTCACCGGAGATTCTTATCAAGACATTGGCAAGCGCATGCACTTGGGTTTGTTGTTGCGCACCCTTCCCTTTGCTTGCTTGGAATCTGTGTGAACGCTTTGTTCCGCCAGAAGGACTGACGGCGGTCGATTGACTTCGGCAGGCCGTCACCGGAAAATTTGGGGAGGTTGATGATCTCCATTTGAAAGGGAACGCGCATGAGCTTCAGATCGGGTGTGGCGGTAATGACTCTGGCCTTTGTGGGCTCCGCTTCCTGCGTTCAAAGTGACAAACAGAGCACTGCGCAGACTCAGGCCGATGCGGGTGAAGGCGCCGAAAAGGTAAGTCTCCAAAAGAAGTTGGGTGAGCTGCGCAAGGCGATCTTTCTCCAAGATTGGCCCATAGAAGGCAAAATCCAGGGAGATGTTGTGCGGGCCGTCAACTGTTCATCTGTTTTTGATATCTTGGGTGGATCCTACGTTCTTGAAACGCCCGTCCAATACCTGCATGAGCTCGACGGTTTTGCATGGAACAGTGCTCTTCTCCCTGGTATCAGTTTCGTGTCTGAAGATGGAAAATTTTACAACTACCCAGTGAAGCCGGGGTCCGTTTCTGGGCCCGATCAATGGCTTTATGGACTGCTCAGCAAGAGTGGAACGACGGTTTTGGCGGCAAGGATGAGTCGATCCTCAGGTAAGGCGTCTTCCCGAGATCTTTTCATACCTGTCACAAGGGAACTGTATGAAACAGAGAAAGTGAGGATGGGTTACCCTGGGCCAACGAGACCCAAGGAAGTTTCAAATCAAGATGCCTCTCCGTTGAAGAGCGAGTTTCTGCGTCTCTACGCTCAGTTGGCCAGAAGAACGCTCGATTTGGTGTTTGCCTACCTAGCAGATTCTATTGTTAAGGGAATATCATTTGAGGCGTTGAACCCGAAGCTCCTTTCCCCCGAAGGGAATCCAGAAGACGGTTGGAGCAAAGTCGATAAAGACAATCGCTCACAAGAGGTGCGGCTTAAATCGCGTGTTGTTCGGCAGGCCGATCGCATCCATATGGCCGGTGACATCTGCCTGGGTTGGACTGAATCTCAAGCTAAAGCCTTTCAAAAATTCCTTGACCTCGTTAAGGGCGTGGAGCGGTGAATCCTTTGTTTTTAAAGGGAAAAGGGCCCAGATTGTTCAGCCTTTGGCAAAATCACCGATACCCTGGTTGAAGGAGGAATTGCCATGTTTTCCAGAGTCTTCAAAGTTATCCTCGTGCTGCCCTTGTTCTTGAGCTTTGCCTTCGCTGAAGAGCTCATTTCCAAACAGGCCAACGTGAAGGTTTTGCAAGCGCCGAAGCTGAAAGCCAAGGCAGTGGCGAAGCTCAAAAAGGGCACGAAGCTGGAAGGTCTGGCGAAGAAAGGCTTGTTCTGGAAGGTGAAGACCTCTGATGGAAAAGAAGGCTTTGTGATGATCACCAAGGTGCAGTCTGCCCACCAAAAAGGTGCCAAAAAGCTGTTCACGGCCATGCGTTCCGTTCTCAACGAAAAGAAACGAGCCAAGGCGGGAAGCGGCCGGGCTCGGGCAAAGAATGCGGTCATGGGTATTCGTGGGCTTTCTGATGGCGATGATCTCTCCAACGTGGGCAACCTTCGCCCCAACCTTCGCGCTCTCGAAGCTCTCGAAGGCCTAGAAGTCAACCCCAAGAGCTTGGGCAAGATCCAAAACAGTGTGCTGAAAGAAGCAGACGAACGCAATCGCAGCTGAGTTCTGTTAAGATGATCTCCAGTTAAGGAACACAGGTTCACAATCCTATTTGGGTCGTGAGCCTGTTCTCAAATTGAACTGGAGACCACGGAATGAGCAATTGGATAGTGCTTTTTCCTTTATCTGTGTGGGCAACGCTTGTTGGATTTGCCGCCTGTGTTTCTTCTAACAACGAGTCTGAAGGCCTTCAACTCACGCCAGAAGAGCAAAAAAAGATCTCGCAATACGAGGCTGAACTCAATGTTGGTCGCAACATGGCGGGCCGCTTGCTGCAGCACTTTGGCACCTATGAGGAAGAAAAGGCTCTGAGGTACCTCAACACGGTAGGCCAGCTTGTGGTGCAAAACTCCCCCTACTCCGAGCGCCGTTTCGTCTTTGGAATCCTTGATACCTCCACTGTGAACGCGTTCGCGATTCCTGGAGGGTATGTGCTGGTCACCAGAGGGGCATTGGAACAGGCTGAGTCAGAGGCGGAGCTTGCCGCTATTCTTGGCCACGAAATTGCCCATATAGGAAAGAAACACGTTTATGACACCATGTTGAAGCGAATGGACGAAGACAAAGAGGAAAAAGAAAAAGAGAGGGCGGAGCGCCCTGACGCCATCAAAGCCAGAGAGAGACCTCGTGCCGACAAAAACGAAGTGGCCGACACTCTGGCCAAGTATCTCGGTGGGGCTGCAGGAAGTCAGATCAACATTCTTTCAGCCATCTCAAAGGGCTTGGGTGTGCTTCTCGAAGAAGGCCTGGACCCCGACCTTGAATACGAAGCTGACGAAGCGGGGCTTCAATACGCCATCGCTGCTGGCTATGAACCACGTGCGGGCTTGGCCTACTACAAGCGAATCTTGAAGGAGAAAGAGTCTAAATCGATGGCGGTTTTGAACAAGACCCACCCCAGTGTGGATTCACGAATTGAGAAGCTTGAGACCAAGATCGGTGAAATTGCCCCGGAAGGTTACCATGGTGCTCTTGGTAAGAAACGATACATGAAGGTGTTTGTAAAAGAAGAAGATAAGGAATAGTGCGCATGTTCTCAAGCTTGAATCAGCGGTTTGTTGCGTTTTCTCTTCTTTTCTGTGGTGTGGGCCTTAGCGCCCCCGCGCAGGCAGATTTCTTTCACTTCAACAACTTCATCATTGGCGATCGAGCCGTGGGCATGGGAGGCGCCTACACGGCTGTTGCCGACGATGCCTCCGCTATGGTTTACAACCCTGCCGGCATGGCTTTTGCGCAGTCTTCGAGTTTCTCGGGCTCTGCAAGTGTGCGTTACGTGCGCAACATCACCTACAAAGACACCATTGGGGAAGACGACTTTGTGGAGCGGAGCGCAGGATTGGTCCCCTCGTTTTTTGGCAGTTTGCAGCAGATTCCGGCCTTAGGGAATGGAGCGGCCTGGGGCTTTGCGATTTATTCCCCCGACGGAGACTCGAAGTCTCAAGACGATCGCATTGTGAAGCCTGATCAAGGCGTGACGAACTTTCACCGCGCCATTATCACTCAGGCATCGACAGACTACTATGGTGCTGGCCTTGCCATGCGGTTGAACAGCCGGCTTGCGCTCGGAGCTGGTGCCAACATTCTCTCCATCAGCGAGCTCACCCAAGACTATCAAGACACCACAAACCCTGTGAACAGTGCTGACTTGGTGCTCACAACCGAGGCTCAAGCCAAGGGTCAGCTCTTTCAAGACAGCGTGCAAAACCGCCGTTTTGAATACGATATATTGGCTGTTGAGCCCATCTTTGGCTTGCAGTATGCACCCTTTGATTCCTTTGTGGTTGGCCTCACCTACCGCCACCCGATCATTCTGAACCAAAGCCTGAAGATTGTGCTCGACGACTCCACTCAACTCCGCTTTGGCAACTACACTCCGCTGAGTTCGTCTGATATTGCCGCAGAGTCTACTGGAGTGTGGGCTAGCTTTCGTGAGAATGGAGTTTCCAATGCCAAACGCACGCCAACATCGGCCTCCCCAGGGCTGGCGAAGGGAGAGTTTGAGGTGGAAGAGCCCTTTGGGGGCTGGCCGTCGGAGTTGCGCTTAGGAATGGCTTGGTTTGCGAGCAGTCGTTTCCTCATGACCAGCGACTTTTCCTATCGCATTGCCCCTGCTGTTGGAGATGTGGCTATTTTGGAGATGAACGACACCTGGAATGCTTCGGCAGGCATTGAGTACTACGTCATACCCTCCCTTCCCCTTCGTCTTGGGCTCTTCACAAACAACGATGCGCGACCTGAAATTGAGTCGGGTAAAGCGGGCCAGGCCGACCATATTGATTTCTACGGTGCGACTCTCATGGCGGCTTGGGCCTCTGGGGGTGTGCAAATTGGGGCTGCCGGAGTGGGTCAGTACGGCATTGGCAAAGCGCAAAAGCTTGGAAACAGTGCCGTCCAAGAGGTCGAGGCTGACTTTTATTCGTTTGTCATTTCAACGGCCTACACTTTGTAGTTTTTTCCCTCTCCAAGAGGAACGAAAGCGAGCAGGCCTGTCATCATGATCCACTGAAACATGTTGAGGTTCATTTGGTACTCGATGCCCAGGTGCAGTGCGAAACCCATGGCGATGGCCAGCCAGCGTGTTTCTTTGATCCAGAGCAAGAAGGGGAGCAAAACCTCAGTGCCCAGAGCAGACCAGGTCATGATTCTGATAGCCAGCGGATCTGTGTGTAGAAATTCGGGAATGGGAAAGCGAATAAACTCTTCGAGACGGTAAACATAATAAAGCGCTGTTCCGTTGATCCACTCAGAACCTCCAAGCTTCTCTATGGAGGTCGAGAGGTAGATCATCGTCATTTCGATCTGAAACAGGCGCAGCGGCCAAATGGGGAAGTGTTGACGAAGCGAATCTCCCCGCTTCTGCGCAAACCACGTCTTCATCGAATAGTAGTGATCGCTGGGCGAAAGTGCGAGGAAGAAGGCGAAGAGACGGAACACAACGTCTTCACCATCAAAGATCATAAGGTTTCGGTGGTGCAGTGAGGCGATGATCACAAAAATGCAGATGGCTTGAAACCTTGCATAAAACCCAAGACCAAGAAGCAGAGTTTGCAGGAGCAGTGCACCGAAAAGAACGGCAACGGTGGCATTGCTGAGGGGAAGGAAGTCAAACAGGGAGATGACGTCGGGGTCTATGACAGAACGGCCAGCCGCGGCGTTCACCAGACCCTCTTCTCCAAAAAAAAGAAACATATCAGGAGAGAGGAGGGCTATATTGATGAAGAGGAAGATGGAGTAGCAGATGCGAAGAATTCCAAGAATTCTGAGATCTCTCGATTCGAAGAAAAAGTTGTGAAGTTGATGCAAGATCGTTTTAATCGGCATGGCTGGAAAAGCTCTTGTTCACAAAAATATGACCACCGTTGTAGTTTCGATAGGGGCGCTCCGTGGGGGTATCTCCCTTGTTGAAGGCCGGAATAATGGCCCACTGCCGCGTGATTTTGAGGTTGCGTGCGCGAACGCCGCTGGCCTCACATTGTCGTTTGAGAAAGGTCGCAAAAGACTCCCATGCCCCTTTGTTCTTGTCGGTGCGGATCTCGTCATAGAATTCCATGTAGCGAAAGTGGGTCAACTTTTGCCAAATGCTCAGTTGTTGCCAGTCGGGAGAAGAGCCCTCGAAGATTTCTCCGTTTTCAAGATCGCATGTCCAGGAAAGCCTCGAGTTGACCTTGTCTGGATTTTTGGCAAAGAGCGACCAGGAGCCTTGCCACAGCCCGCTTTTGTCGAGCAGTGGATCCACGAAGATCTTCGCCTTTTCATGGGCGAGGGTGAGTGTTGGCGATGCGTCGATGCACATGACCGGTAGCAGCACCGATAAAAAGGCAACCGTGAGCCAATATTTGATTTTCTCCAGCGGCATGTCTCGAGGGTATCACGCGTCTCTTAGGAGAAGACCCGGATTTTCTTGCAGGAGTGACACAAACTCTGCATCGGCCTGGTGGA
>JANQPW010000933.1 GCA_028285285.1 Silvanigrellales bacterium | reverse complement strand
GGAAAAGCTTATTGCCTCGACTCTGAAGCTAGGTGGGCTCACAGACAAAGTGACAAACGCCCAACTGGCCACTTCAATGGCAGGAATTGCTTGGGAGCTCACTAAGTCAACGACCAAAAGAAGGAACATCGGCCGCATTAACTTCGGCTACGCCATGACTGAGTTGTCCGACGATGAAGTGGCTCGGCTTGCCGATTTGTTGGAAGACATCGATGAAAAGCTGAGTCAGGAGATCTCGGCCAACCTCGAAAAGCTGTGGGCGAATCAGCAGCGGTATCAATCCGGAAAATTTTAGACGGCGGAAATCTCGAATTTTTCGACGTGAAAATGCTCAACAGCTTTCACAACCACTTTCTTTTCGTACTGTTCTGTGAGGTCGGTGAGAAATTCGCGGTCTTCCTCATGAAGCCTGTCGGCCACTGATGGGTGAGCACGCACAATGAATTTCTCTGTTTTCTGTTTGCTGAATTCACGCACCAGGTCGCGGATAAGCTCGTAGGTGATCGAGGTTGGGCTTTTGACTTTGCCGGTTCCGTTGCAAGTGGGGCAAGGTGAACACAGTTTGCGAGACAAGCTTTCTTCGGTGCGTTTGCGGGTCATTTGCACCAAGCCAAACTCAGAGATCTTCAGTGCAGAAGTTCTCGACTTATCAAGTTGCAGCTCGTTGTTGAGAGCTTGGTAAACCCTCTCGCGATCGCTGGCGCGGTCCATGTCGATGAAGTCGATGATGATGATGCCGCCAATGTTGCGCAAACGCAGCTGGAGCACGATTTCGCGCACGGCTTCAAGGTTGGTCTTCACGATGGTGTCGCCCAGTGATTTGTTTCCCACATAGCGACCGGTGTTCACATCAATTGAAACCAGTGCTTCAGTTTCGTCGATGATGATGTAGCCACCAGATTTCAACCACACTTTTGGGCTCAAGGCTCGGCCCACTTCAAGTTCAATTCCGTAGGCGTCGAAGATGCCCACTTGACCGTCGTAGAGGTGAACTTGCGCGCCCAACTTAATGGAAAACCGATTGAGAAACTTCACAAGGTTTTCGTAGGTGCGCTTGTCGTCAACAACAATGCGGTCAAGGTCTTTGCTCAGGAGATCTCGCGTGGAGCGAAACACAAGGTTGAGATCTTCGTGAATGCGGCAGGGAGCTTTCTCTGTTGCTACTTTTTGGTTGATGGTGTCCCACATTTTTAGCAAAAACTGTGCGTCGGCTTCGAGCTTTTCGCGCGGAACATTTTCGCTTGCCGTGCGCACGACAAAGCCCACATCACTGGGTCGAATTTCCTCGATGATGCCGCGCAGGCGGTTGCGTTCCTCTTCATCTTGGATTTTTCGGCTGATGCCAATGTGACGCATGTTGGGCATGAGCACGACGTAGCGGCCCGGAAGGCTCAGATAGGAGGTGACGCGCGCGCCTTTGGTTCCAATGGAGTCTTTGGCAACTTGCACGATGATCTCTTGACCTTCACGAACCAATTCTTCAACCTTGAAGTCTTGGTTTTGTCGGCTCCGTGGCCCTTCATCGCCATCGTCGGCAGAATCTGGGTCAGGTTCGGGTGGGTTTTCGGGAGCGATGTCTCCACCATAAAGGAATGCTGCTCGTTCGATTCCAATGTCCACAAAAGCGCTTTGCATGCCAGGGAGCACTCTGGCCACCTTGCCTTTGTAAATGCTGGCAACAATGCCGCGTTCTTTGGTGCGCTCAATATAAAATTCAACAATCTGGCTTCCCTCAAGAAGCGCCACACGGGTTTCAAAAGGTGAGCAGTTGATGATGAGTTGTTTCGAGGCCATATGTTTTCATTCACTCTATTGCTGAGAAGAATTGATGCCAGCGCCTGGGCCTAAACCGTTTTTGAGGTTGCCTCTAGGTGAGCCTGAATGATGTGGTGTGTCTCAGGAATATTCTCAAATAATTTTGAGGCATTGTATGAAATCTGAGCCAAACTCGAACCTTGAGACGCGACCTCATCTGCGCTGGAAGGCAGCCTAACGCACTGCTTCAGAAATTGAAACATTTTCTCTGGAGAGGGAAAAGAGAGCGCAGCATGGGCCGCCAGCAGCTCGGAGGCTTCAGGCGCGCGTTGATGCCTTGGGCCGAACAGAGTGGCTGCTCCGTGAGCCGTCGGTTCCAGGCAGTTGTGGAGCGCTCCGTCGAAGACACCGCCCACCACGGCGATGTCTCCGAGTCCATAAATTTCAGCAAGGTGGCCCACCGAATCCACAAAAACGATAAGTTGCGAGTCTTGTGCTTGAAGGCCTCCAGGCGCCTTTTGGTCAAAGCGCGGCCTATGGTGAATGAATGAGGCATCAACCCTGCGGTCTTGAAGATCCAACGGGGGGGGTTGGCAGGGCTGTTTTCTAGAAAACTCTGAAAGGAGTGAGACCTTTCTTGAAGGAGCGTTGAACTGACTCCGCAGCTTTTCAATTGTCGCTGGGTCCACTTCATGGGGAGCCACAATCAATGCAAGGGGTCGGACGTTGTTGCTGAGCAAGAGATCGATCACCTTCCACTCGTCTTTGTGAGGAGACCCGAAAACCACTATGGGGCATTGGTAACTGCTGCGAAAACGACTCAGCTCGCTTCGGAGGCCTCCGAGAGGAGATCCACTCAGGCTGGCGCCGGGGTTTGACTCTTTCTGGGCAGCGGCACGTTCTTTTGCCCTGGCCCATTTTGGTTCTCCTGCCACACTCACTTTTCGAGAGTCGACAAGACTTGAATAATGCTCTGCATCGTCTTTGCTCACCGCGAACACGTGGGAAATTTCACTCAGGAGTTTTCGCTTCAGGGGCAAACTGAGCCAGTGGCCAATGCCATTTCGCACAGATTGTTGAGTTGCCGCCAACAAATAAACAGGAGTTTGAAACTCTCCCGCAATTGCAGGAATGCTGGGCCATAGATCGTACCGCACCAGAAAAACTCCCTCTGGTTGGAGCAATCCGTGAATCTGTCTGAGCCTTTGCAGATCAAAAAGGGGGTGTGCGAAAGAACAAAGAAGAGACGGGAAGTTTTTCAAAAAGGGTTTTGCGCTTGGAGAAGTGTAGCTCAAGAGGAACGCACAATGTTCGGCAGACTCCAAGCCGCGTGCAATGGGAATGGCCTGCTCGAGCTCCCCAGCACTTGCCACATGGAACCAATAAAGCTTTGTTCCCGGTTTCTTTTGATCGAGTGAGAGCTTGGCTGAGTCCATGATTTTTTGCCAGGCTTTTTCAGAGCGGTCATGCACAAACTCAAAAAATTTTCCTTCGGTAGGGGAATTTTTTCGAGAGGGGAGAAATCGACTCGCCACAACGAGGCTCTTCAAAAGCAATCGAAAAACAACCGACAGGGCTGCAAGCATGATTTTCACTTTGCCCCTTCCCTTTCGTTCATCGGAATGTAAGGCAGACCCGTTTTTCCGCGGTATTCCGAGAGTGGTCGGTAAAGACGGTTGGCTTGACGGAGTTCCAAAATGTGAGCACACCAGCCTGTCACGCGTGCGACTGCAAAGACAGCTGGGTAGAGTGTTTCGGCCAATCCGAGGTGCCTGTAGAAAGTGCCCGACCAAAAATCAATGTTCACGTAGATGTTGCGCCCTCTGGAGTGAAGCCCCTGCTCGGCGCTCTCTTCAATGTGTTTGAGCAGCTCATAGTCTTTCTTAACGTTTTTTCGGCTGCACTGTTGTTTGAGCAGGTCTTCCAAAATGAGTGCTCTGGGATCTTTGGTGTGGTAGAGCCGATGACCCATTCCCATGATTCTTTGCCCAGAGTCAATGAGGTTGCAAACAGCTTTCGACAAGTTGGGGCTGTGCCTCAATTCGTTGATCATGTTCATAGCCCTCACGCTGGCTCCGCCGTGGAGTGGACCAGAAAGTGACCCTACAGCAGCGGCACTTGCAGCATAGATATTGGTGAGAGTTGATGCCACCGCTCTTGCTGTGAAGGTGGAGGGATTGAAGCCATGATCCATTTGTAAAATGATCGCCAATTCAAGGTAACGGGACGTTGTTCGAGAGGGAACCTGGCCATTGAGCATGTATAAAAAATTCTCGGCGTGGTTCAAAGTGGGGTTTGGAGTGAGAATAGGCAACCCCCGGGAATGTCTGTGGGCTGCCGCTACGATAACGGGTGCCTGTGCAATGATGCGCAAGGCGTTTTCAAACAAGCTTTCGTCTTGGCCCAAACGTTCGCCAAGATCGGTGCAAGCAAGGGTGGACAGAGCAACCTGAAGAGCCGCAAGCGGGTCGGCTTTTCGTGGAAGCTCCTTGAGAATGCGCAAAACCGTGTCTGGGGGAGTGGAAAGCTGCCTGAGCTTCCAATTCAAGGCGGTGAGTTGCGAAGCAACCGGAAGGTTGCCACACAAAAGCAGGCCAACACACTCTTCGAAAGTGGCGTGCGCCGCAAGTTCGGCAATATCGATGCCACGGTAGTACAGCTGCCCTTTTTCACCATCTACAAAGCTGACTTTGGTCCAGTCGGCGACAACATTTTCAATGCCTCGCTGAACAGAATGGGACTCGTCTTCGTCTCGAACCTGACTCAATCTTTTGACCTCCTGGTACCGATTTGCTACCTGTGAAGAGAGAGCAGGCAGAACACGGCAACCCCTATCGTGAGGCAAAACACATGGAAGTTCTTCCATTGGAGCGCCCTCTCCTAGAGCTTAACAATAAGATTGCAGAATTGCGTGTGTCGACCCTTCAATCGAAAAAAACACGGGCAGGTGCAGCGAGTGCTCAGGAGCTGGAGTCGGAAATCGCCCGACTAGAAGATCAGTTTGAAAGCCTGGCTCACCAGATCTTCAGCGATCTCAGCCCCTATCAGGTCACCCAGTTGTCTCGGCACCCCAACAGACCTTACACCCTCGACGTTGTGACTCAGCTTTGCGAAGACTTTATGGAGCTTTCTGGAGACCGCAATTTCATGGACGATGCGGCAATAGTTGGTGGAATAGCGAAGTTTCGAGGGTATCGTTGCGTGATCATTGGCCATCAAAAAGGCCGTGGCACCAAAGACAATCTCAAGAGAAATTTCGGCATGCCACGGCCCGAGGGCTATCGTAAGGCATTGCGTTTGATGTCTCTCGCTGAGAGATTTCGCATGCCCATCATCACATTTGTCGACACGCCAGGCGCTTATCCTGGAAAAGATGCAGAAGAGCGGGGGCAAAGTGAGGCCATCGCGAAAAACATCATGGTTATGTTCAAATTGCGCACTCCCATTGTGACCGTGGTTTTGGGTGAGGGAGGCTCTGGGGGAGCTTTGGCCATTGGTGTTGGCAACCGCGTGTTGATGATGGAAAACTCCATTTACAGCGTCATTTCTCCTGAAGGTTGTGCATCGATTTTGTGGAAAGACGGCGCTCGAGCACCCGATGCTGCGGAAAACTTGGGCCTCACAGCAAAAAAGGCTCAGGCATTGGGGGTTATTGATGAGGTGATTGCAGAACCACTCGGAGCTGCCCATTGGAGGCCCAAAGAGGCGATCGATCACATTGGTGATGCGCTGGAGAGGCATATCGCAGATCTCAAACGACTCTCTCCAGAAGAGCTTGTTGCTGACCGGCTGAAAAAGTTTACTCGCATGGGAGAACACGCTGTGGTGGAGTGCTCCGATCCAGAACCCAAAGACTTTCCTCCTGTTGCGCAATCAACGCCTGAAGGTGTTGATGCCCTTTGGCTGCGGAGCTGGAGTGAAATTGAACGGGCACAAGAGGCGGTTTCACGTGGGTGAAGAAATGAACAAGGATGTGGGCTCGGCAACGTCTCGTGTTGTGACCATTGATGGGCCTGCGGGATCAGGCAAAAGTTCAGCTGCGCGTGAGCTCTCTTCCCGACTGGGTTGGGACTACGTCACAACAGGGGCTATTTATCGCACTTTGGGGCTGCTTTTTGTTGAATCTGGTGAAGACTACAAAAATGAAGATGCAGCCGACCGTCTCGTCAGTTTTTTGACTGAGAACTACGGCCAAGATCCTCGATCAGGTCGTGTGGCCTTAGGCGATCGAAATGTGACTCAAGACATCCGCTCCCCTCAGATTTCTGAGATGGCCAGCATTGTTGCTCAAAACGAGTATATCCGTCGAAAACTCTTGCCAGTTCAAAGAAAAGTTGTGTTGAGCTGTCAGGGTGCGGTTGTTGATGGGCGCGACATGGGAACCGTTGTTTTTCCAGAGGCTCCATTGAAGGTTTTTCTTTCTGCCACAGCTGAGGAAAGGGCGCGGAGACGAGCGGAGGAACTCTTGGAGAAGGGCTCGCGTGTGAGTGTTGAGGCACTGGTGCGGGAAATCCATGAACGTGACGAACGTGATGCCAATCGGAGCTGTGCTCCCATGAAACCTGCTGAAGACGCCGTCTTGATAGACTCCACAAAACTTTCGCTCGACGAAGTCATTGAACAAATAATTGGCCTTTGTTCTCAACGAGGGTTGATCCCAGTTTCAGAAAAGACATAAAATAGGGCTCTATCCACACTGAAAAGGAAGAGCCTCGTATGCCCGTTGAGGAAACAAACGTTCAGACATTGAGTTGGTTCGATGAGCTCATGAAGGGAGGGCCCGTTGAGCTCATCGTTTTTATATTGCTGATCGTGTTCAGTGTGGCAGTTTGGGCTGTGGTGATAGAGCGCTGGAAGGAGCTTTCTGCACTTTCACGAAAATCACAGAAATTTATGAAGGCTTTTTGGGAATCCAAAAGTCTTTCTGACTTACACGTTCGATCTAAAGATATGGATTACTCGCCTGCTCGGGAGTTGTTTCGATCGGGCTACAACGAAATGGTCCGAGTTGTTCAAGCCGCTGGCACAACCTCAGGAAGCATTCCCTTCAATACGGTGAAACGAGCTCTGGATCGCGCTCAGGGCCAAGAGGAAGTTGCGCTGTCTCGAAGTCTTTCCTTTTTGGCCATTTCGGCTTCAGCCTCTCCGTTTATTGGTCTTTTCGGAACTGTTGTGGGAATCATTCGGGCTTTTC
>JANQPW010000931.1 GCA_028285285.1 Silvanigrellales bacterium | reverse complement strand
GTTCGCGCCGAACCCTCTCCAAGTCTGCAGCCGTGTCAATACCCACAGAGTGGTGCTCCGCTTCGCTGATCCAAATTCTGTGGCCCTGCTGCAAAACATCGAGTTGTTCCAACCCCTCCTGTTGGTCGGGCTCACAAGATCTCCCCTGAGACACAGGTGCACCCGACCCCTCAGTGTAGTCGCGCAGGAAGTCGGCACGATAGGCATAAATTCCCAGGTGCTGCCAAAAGAACCAGTTCGCAGAAAGCTGAGATTTCCATTGAGAACGCTCACTTGCGGCAGAGAATGACGAAGAAAAGGCCTGCCGAGGCCAGGGAATTGGGGCGCGAGAAAAGTAAAGGGCACTTCCGTCGGCCCGACGAACCACCTTCACCACCGAGGCATCCAAAAAAGCATCAAACTGGCGTTGGCGATAAACCAGAGTGCCCATGGGAACCGCTGCGAGAACGGCAGCATGCTCTCTCACCAACCGACAAATGTCGGACACGTTCACAAAGGGTTCATCACCCTGCAAATTCACCACCAAACGCCGACAGGCCTCTCCCTGGAACAGACCCAATTTGTGGCAGGCGGCGGCCATGCGCTGGGTTCCATTGGGAAGCTCCGAAGACGTGAGCACGACTGTCAGATTCTTCTCTCGAACAACTTCTGCAATCTCTTCGCTGTCGGTGGCCACAAAGGCCAAAACGGAAACCCCGGCAAATTTTTCTATACTCTGCAGTTCACGCCTCAACTCTTTCAACCGATCGCAGCTGTGGCCCACAACCGACTGGGCGCCCACACTCCTGAGCAATTTGCGGGGCAATCGCGTGGAACCAAGACGCGCTGGAACTCCCAGAATGATTTGCTCTAGCTCAACCGCCCCCGCTTCCGAACACCCCATCTCGAACCTCTCTTTTGCAGCCAACAGCCTGACAGTCTATGATGACGAGCGCAAGCCAGCCCTGGCAAGACCAGGTGAGAGATCACGACTTTCAGGAGGAGTGGCGGCACACATGAACCAAATGGTGGCTGCAGACGGGCTTCCGCTTTGGGACACTTTTGAAGCGGGCCTTTTTTTTATAGCGGGAACCTCCCTGGGACTTGTGTTTGGCTTTCTCTTCCCCTCTCTCTGGAGAGGCTTCCGCCGCCGTTTCCGCATTGTGGGGCACTTGGCCGCCACAGACGAAGAGTTTGAAACCATACCCATCGGCACCCCCTTCCAACAGGAAGACGATGACGCGCCGCAGTCTTTTCCGATCGAGGTTGAGGCGCAACTTGTCCATGCTCGGGCGCTTTTCCAAGCGGGCCATCTTCGACGTGCCATCAATGCTTACCTTCACCTCCTCCGCTCGTCGGCGGTCTCCAGTCAACAAACCGCACGACTCTATTCCGAGCTGTGTCAAACCTACGCTGCTCTTGGGCTGCTGGAT
>JANQPW010000928.1 GCA_028285285.1 Silvanigrellales bacterium | reverse complement strand
AAAAAGAAGTGCTTGTTGCCGCAGGTTATTTTGTGGACAGCCCCAAAACACTCTGGCTCCTAACGGACTCAAAGATTTTCGTTCACAAAAAAGACAAAGAAAATGAAACCTGGACTTCACACAAAGTCAACTGGGGAACAGTATCCGGGAACCCACCAGTTTCCATCACAGCAGAACTGGAGAACCCTCTCCAGCCCAAGATCAAAGGCTCCTATTTCGCATTTAGCCACAGTTCGATCTACTATATCAGGAGTGACGCAAATGACTCCAAGTAGGATCGCAAGCCATGACGACCGATCAAGATCTCTTTAAAAAATTCGGCATTGAACAACCCCCACCCTTTTCACTGAACCTCCCCATTCACGTTGCAGACTCGCAAAATGAAATGAGGCTCATTTTTGTGCATCACCTGGGTAAGCAGGGTTTCTCAAAAGTAGAAAGCACAAAAGACGGCCGTGACACCATCAGTGCTCTGAAGAACAAACCTTGTGAAGTCCTCATTGTTTCCCGCGAAATGGAAAGTGTTCCCGGGCTTGACCTCACAAAGGAACTACGGGAGCAGCCTGAATTGAAACGACCAGCAAATATCTTGATCACCGTGCCGCCTGGAAAAAGCGAGATCATGTTTGCACTCGAGAGCGGAATAGACGATTTTCTCGTCAAGCCCGTTGTGCAAGGCGACATCGTGAACAAAATTAAGTCGGCCTACCGAGTTTTCAACAACCCGAAGAACCCCGAACGGGTTTATGAGTACGCTAAGGGCTTGCTGCGCTCAGGAGATGTTGACATTTCCTTCGACGTTTACAAGGAGCTTGGAGATATCAACGATAAGGCCGCGCGACCACATGTGGGAATGGCACGTTGTCTCATTGCTCAAAAGGAACCGGCAAAGGCCCTCGAGCAGCTGAGTGTAGGCCTTCAGAAAAACCAAAACTATGTTCATGCATATGAGCTCCGCGGTAGCCTCTACCTCGATGCCAGCGACACTGAGAAAGCTCTCACCGACTTCAGAAAAGCCATTGAGCTCAGTCCGCTCAATGTGGCGAGATATGAATCATGCTGTGAACTTCTTCTGAAGAAAAATGACACGGAAGGTTGCATTGCCGTGTTGGAAACGGCCACACAAAATGGACTCGAACACCCTTACATCACAGAGCGGCTCGGGCACTGCTATTTCCTCAAACAAGATTTCCCGCAGGCACTGCGGCACATGCGTGAGGCTGTGCGCATGGCTCCCGAAGACTTCCGATATCTCATGGCTCTGGCCGTTTGCTACCGTGATGCCAAGGAATACGACAAATCTATTGACACCTACAACAAGATGATCAAACTGGATCCCAAGAACCACCAAGTGCTTTTCAACAAGGGGGTGACCCTTAAGCACATTGGAAAATACGACGAGGCCGAAAAGCTCTTTCAGAGAGCTCTTGAACTCGACAGCTCCTACACCAAAGCCCAGGAACAGATCAATGCCGTAAGGGAGCTCAAAAGCAAGGCTTCTTAGCCGCTCCAGCAATTAAAAAAAGAGGAGCGGAGAGGTTCAAAAGGCTATCGGTATGGGATACGTTCTCAGGAGAGGCGTGGATCGTATGCCTGCCCGTAGGGAATCAAAGACATCGTGCGGGCAAGCTTCACGGCAGTTGTGAGCTGGCGCTGTTGCTTGGCACTGGCACCACTGATGCGACGAGGCACAATCTTGCCATGCTCGGTCACAAAGCGGCGGAGAAGCTGAACGTCTTTATAGTTAAAAGTAATGTGAGAATCGAGAACACGCTTAGGCCGAACGTAACGACGGCGTTTTTTTGCTCCGGATACTGCCATGAGAGACCTCCCTGAAATAAGGCAGAAGTGCACCGCTGGCCTCGAGCCACAGCGCACAGCAAAGGACACAAGACGCCGTTAAACATCAAAAATCTGGCGGGGTCAAGACTCAATCTTCCTTGGCACGGATCTTCGGAAAGATCTCCTTTGCCTTAGGGTTGGCAAAGCCTTGGTCCCACTCCACGAGGTTCACCTCAATATACCCAAACTGCACGTTGGCTTGAACATAAACGGGGAGGCGACGGTTGTCTCGCGTGAGCCAAATGCGCACATCCCCCTCTTGCTGCAAAAGCCCACCAAATTGCGTGTCGAGAGCATAAACGTCTGTATCATACGAAAAACCTTCAACTTTCTTCACCTCTGTGCGCAACAACTTCGCCTTTGCTGCCCAGATCTTCTCGCTGGTGAACACATCAAACCCGAAGGAGCGGTCTTTCCCCTGACGCGCATTGACCTCGGTGCGAAAGTGATAGAGCGCGCCTATGGCGTCCTTCGCTCGATCTGTGAGGGGAAAGCGCTTCTCTTTCAAATCTCGATCAGGTCTTTTCTCTTTTTGAATGACTTCCTTTGTTTGACTGTCGAAGTGGATCAACTTTGTCTGCCGAAAACTTCCCTCGAGCTGATTGATGTAGAACCGAGCCGGCTGAAAGGCCTTCAGAGGAAGAAAAACAGCTTCCAACGCATCATGAATTTCCACAACCCACCGATACCACGAGGCACTCTTGACTTCTGCGGTGACCCGCTGGGCCCAGGAGTTGCCCCACTTCACTGGATGTCGCACTGTGACCTCGGCGGTTCCACCCTTGATTCCCAAATAGGTCACCAAGTACTGAATGCGCTCTCCCACATCGAACGGAAGCCCTTCGTAGTGTTTGAGGGCCTTCATCATCTCTGGACTTCCGGGGGGGATGGCTTCGTTGGCTGGTAAGGGGAGCTGCGTTTCAAAACTGCCATCGGAGAGTGTGGAGTACCGCTCTTTCTTACTGGCAACACCCGCCTCGAGACTCCAGAAAATGCACCCAAACACCACCAAAAACAGACCCATCAAGCTCAATCGGCGCCTGACATCCAAATTTATCCAAGGCAGTTTAGGCATGTGGCCGGCTTTCCAAGCCGCTCCGTTCCGCGCCGCGCTTGCCGCCCAAACGTCTCCCGCTGGCACCCTTTTCAATGGCCTCATAAAGTTCCATAAAGGCCACACTCACAGCGTGTTTTGGTTCAAGCTGAACAATTGGTGTCGATTCCGTGTGCGACTCTCGCACTTTCACGCTTTGCGGAACATAGGGTTGGAGCACTTCAATTCCCAACTTTTTCAGCTCCTCCAAGATCAAAGCTGCATGCTTGGTGCTCCGTTGGTACTGATTCACAATGGCGCCAACCAAACGCAGGTTCTCATTGAGATCCTGTTTTACCTCTGAATAGGTGCGCAAAACGTCTTCAGCTGCTTTAAGACTGAAAGCATCGCAATCAATGGGGATCACAATTTCGTGAGCAGCCACAAGACAAGACAGGCTAAAGAAATCGTTGGCCGGTGGAGGATCGAACCAAACTTCGTCATAGCTTGTGCTCTTCAAACCATCGCGAAGTTTGAAGATCTTATACTTGTTTTCCAGTTTGGTGCGGAGATCTTCCAAACTGCGATCGGCAGCCACCACATGAAGGTTTTTCACTCCAGTTTGGGTGGTGACATGCTCACTCAAACTCTGGCGAAAGAGATTGATGCCCAGACAATTCTCATAGAAGTTGGCAAGATGAGACACCGGCTCCACTTCATTTCCCAGAACATACGAAGTGCTGTTTGCCTGCGGGTCGCTGTCGATAAGAAGTGTGCGTTTTCCCCGAATGGCGGCCTCGGCGGCTAAGTTCACAGCCACAGTGGTTTTACCCACGCCACCCTTTTGGTTGAAGACCACTCGAAACTTGGTGTCTCGCGCCATACTAAAACCTCACTCCGTTGCCGCGTCTTCGGGCTCAGCCAAACCAAATGCTGCGACGCTCTTTCAATTTATCGACAATGGTGTCTTGAATCTGTTCTTTGACTTTTCTGGACATCTTATACACCAGAACCCGATCATTTTCAGCACCCGGCCCATAAGAGGAAAAGTCTATAGGGGGTAAAATGTGAATCGACCATTTACTCGGGAGTGGTATGGCTCCCAATGGTCCGAGCCAGGGAAATGTTGGGGTGATGGGAAAATAAGGAAGGCCCACCAGGCTTGCTAAACGCGTTTCCCGAAAAATCATTGGATGGATTTCTTCTGGCCCAATAAAGGCTACTGGAATGAGCGGCGCGCGGGTGCGGAGACAAAGCCGAACAAAGCCTCCGCGACCAAACCGCGCCAAATGGTATTTGTCACGATAGAGTTTACCAAGACCCTTGACACCTTCTGGAAACACAACAACAGGGAGTTTTCTCTGCAACAAGCTTCCGGCATTTTCCTGACTGGCCCTCACCCCGCCAAACCGGTTCATCAACGTTCCAAGAAAAGGAAAATGGAACAAGAAGTCTTCAACCATAAATCGCAGCTGTAACGAAGCAGGATGTTCCTTCTGCAGGGCAACCTTCAGCATTGCCGCATCATAGGGAAGGCTTCCCGAATGGTTTCCAACCAGAAGCGCAGCACCTTCTCTCGGCACATGAGAAACACCATAAGTTTCCACCCGCCAGTACTTCTCATAAAGAAACTCAAAGACAGGTTGAACAAAGCTCTCGAAGACCGGATCAAAGCCAAACGGATCAATTTCCTCGCTCCGTAACATCAAAGAAAGTTCGTTGTACTTCCGCCTGAGATTGAATGGCGTCAAGCCCAAGAAAAACTCATCAAGCGGGTTCTCATCGGCTCCCTTCCGCGCCGAGAGGTAGGCGGGAACCGCCGCACGTGTGTGCTCCCGCCGAATTCCCTCTAACACCCGTTCAGCAGATGCCTGAACCTTACCTTCAAGTCGCACCAATGAATTGTCGATTTCGTCGCGCAACAAACTCAGGCGCATCACAATTTGATCGACCTCGTCTCCATCAAGACCTTCTGTAACCCGGTTCGATCTCTTCGAGAGCTCCCGCTCAACCTTTGAAAATTGATCGTTTAAGCCCTTCCGCAGCTTGAACATTCCCTCTGAAATTTCGTGAAAACCCTCAGCGCGAGAAGAACCGTCTTTTTTTGCTTTGTCTTCGATCATACCCCCGCCCTCTCAAAGCCATGCTGGTGTGCTGCGGGCTTTTCTTCCCCAAGGCTCGATGAGGGCATAGCAAACCCCACCTTGCGCAATCGATGTGCCTCAATCATAGACTTCAACGCCTGTCGGGTCGAATACTCAGCAACAAAGTTGAGCTCACGTTCCGCCTTCTCACCATCGCCAACACAAAGGTACTTAAAAAAAGGAACCATTTGACGCGAGAGATTCCAGAGTCGCAAACTGTGACCAAGCTGAAAGACCTCGTTCACCACAAATGGAGGAACTCCAAGCGGAAAACGGCTGCTCATGTGAATTCCAGTTGAAAGAGGCAGCACGCCACGACCCACAATGTTGAAGACTCCAGACCGATCACTTTGCAAAGCCAAAAGAATGGCACGAGTAGCATCGGCCTCGTGTAAGAACTGCAGCAGCGGATCATATCCCAACACTTTTGGAATGAGACCAGAGATGAAGTACCGCGCCATCGTGTGAGTGGTGTTGGGGCCCACAACAGGGGCAAAACGAAGGGTCATCACCTGAACTGTCGGGTAACTTTCCTTGAAGTCTTGCAGTTGTCGTTCCACGTCGACGCGCGTGCGCACAAAGTGAGAAGACGAGCTGCGGAGCGGAGCTTCTTCACGAATAAAGTTGGGATTGCTCATGTCGGCGCCATAAACAAAAGTGGAGCTGAACACTATAAGACGCTTGATCTTTGCTTCAGCAAGCGCGTTGAGAACATGGAATGTGCCGATGGACTCCACCTCTCTCCGCTCACTGGTGAACTTCCCGGGGTCGGGAAAGAGAGCGCCGTGAATAAACGCAGAAACTCCCCGATCTAAAAGTGCTGCTGCAAGCTCGGCATCAGCCCCATCTTTTGTGAGGTCCAAGCGATGAAAAAACAGCTTGTTGGAGTGCACATGCCGAGGCGCACGCACATCAAACACATGAATTTCTTGAACCTCAGGGTGATCCAGAAGTCGTTTGAGAGCCAACTGCCCCAAAAACCCAGAAGCTCCGGTGAGAGCATATTTGCTCATCAATGGGGTATTTAGCCGATTATCGGCCTGAAACTGAGACTTTTTCGGTTGCACCACCCGTTTCGATACCATAGAACCAACTCCTCAAGCAGATGAGCGCTCCTGAAAGCGCATCAGAATGCTTCTTCTTTGTACCTCTGCGAAACAGACTCGGCCACGCCATGTTCCCCTCAGCCCAAACCGAAGCGACACCTTCGCTGCCCAGGCCCTGCCGCAGCCTCGGATTGGCTCCCATGGAGGGGGTGACCGACCTTCCCGTGCGTGTTTGGATGAACATGGTCGGTCAGCCAGATTTTGCCATCACGCCATTTTTCCGCGTGACCGCAGGTTACCCCCTGAGCAAACTCCCATCAAGTTTCTGCCCCGATGGTCAGTTTTCAAAAAGTGCGGGGCTCCCCCCCACACGTCCACAGGTCATGGGAAGCTGCGCCCACGA
>JANQPW010000921.1 GCA_028285285.1 Silvanigrellales bacterium | reverse complement strand
GTCCACCATTCATGGCAAAACCCTTTGTGCCATCGAGGGCATCGCGCGCACCTGCTTTTTTGGCACCTCCAATGTAGTGGATATTGGCAAAGGGCACATTCGGAGCTGTGCCAAGGGTGACTGCCTGAAAAAGAATGGCTTGGGAACGTGGGCTTCCCGTCGTGGCCCAGGCAAACATGCGCTGAGAGAGTTGGTTGTGATCGGGAACGTACTGGCCAAAGAGGGGTCGATAGAGCCCTCCCTGGAGGAATATGTTGAAGGGAAGGTTGTCGACCATTGCATAAAGAGAGCGCGTTGTGGCTGAGTCGAAAATCACTGAATATTTCGGGTTGTCGATGGGCACACCCAGAAAGTGATTTTCATAAACCAGGTGGAAGTATCTGAAAAAGGGGCGATAGCGCACCGAAATGCTGAGATTCATGAGAAAGGAACGCCATTCCTTTGTGTTTTCTTTCACAGCGGGATCGCTGTGGTCTCGGAGGTTGAGCCAAATCCACCGGGCATCGAGGCCTGCGTCTGTGCGACTGAGATCAAATTGGCGATAGGGATCGCCTTCAGGGATTTGTGCTAAAAACTCTTCGTCTGTGTTGGCCACGATTTTGTAGAATGGATCGCGTCGGTCGTAGGGGCGGGCATCGGGGTAGACTGCGTCTGTTTCAACAAGCTGGTGACCACGCTTCACAATCTCTTCATTAGAGAGCCGGTTTGAAGAAGGCTCGAGCTCCTCAACCGTGGATTTTTCTCGCTTCTCTTTTTTTCTCCGTCGCCGCTTCTTTGCTTCTCGTTTCTTTCTTTTTTGCTCAGCGACACTGTTTTTGGGACCGTACTTTTGCTTAAAAATTGTTGCTGTTGACTTCTGATGGCCCAGATACTCAGGAGAGATGTAGGAGCGGAGCCAGCGGTCTTCGGTCCACTTCCCATAAAAACTGCGGAGTCCTCCACCATTGGGGCTCACATGGCAGCCCTGGCAGCTGAGAGAACAGCGCCTGTCGATGGCCTTAAGGTTTTTGCGTCCTGGTGCATGGCAACCGGCACAGTTTTGAGCGTATTTGCTCCCCAGCCAGGGCTCTGCAAGAGAGTGGGTGGGGAAGAGGGCTGAGAGGGTGAGACCCCACAGAACAAGCCAGAGCGGCCAAAGCCTTTGAGTGCAAGACCTTGAGGTGGAGTGAGCAGAATCTCTGTGCATGAATGGAGAGTTCCTTTACGAGTGAGAATTCGTTTGCAGACTCTCAAAAGTGTACCAAGCTTTTCGCGGAGTGGGGGAGCAGTCGTGTGGGGCCGAAGAGGCAAAAAAAAAGACCACACTGGAGTGCGGTCTTGAAAAAGGGGGGTGAGCATATCATGCGCACTTTCGACCATTATTTCCTCAAAGGAATGGTCTCCAGTGATGGGCCGAGAAAGCCCACAATGTTCTTTCGTCATTCTTGACGAATCCGTGATGATTTATTCCCTATTCATCAGACTCTGACCAGATTGTCAGAGTTGGTTTCCCTTTCTTAAAAAAAAAGTTAGTCTTATTCGTGATTTCTGACATATGGAGCAAACTCATGCCACACCCCAAAACTGACTGGAAACCTCAGTTTGTTCAGGCTTTGACGAGATTCGCTTTGAGTGCTTGGGCCTGTTTGCTTGTGGTCGGAACATTTTCGGTGGTGACTGAAGTCGGTCATGCGGAATCAACTTTGAACCTTTCGCTTTCTCTAAGGGTCGATGCGCACTACGACGCTCAAGAGCTGCTCGAAGGCGCACCAGGGGTCTCTCTTTCTCCTCACCCCAGCGTGAATGAGAGATGGGGTTTTGCCCTGAACCATGCACACCTTTTTGTTAATGGAAGCGTGGAGGGAACAGTTAGTTACTTTTTAGATCTGAACTTCCTCAGCAGTCAGACTTCACCAGTTTTGCAAGAGGGTGCCCTTCTTCCCTTTGTTTCCGAATTTTGGGTTGAGCGTCAGGTCAGTCGATACAGTCTCAAGGCGGGTCGAATGTGGGTGCGTTCGGGTGCTTTTGAAAATGATCGCTCTGTGGGTGATGTGTACGCTTATAGCCGGTCGGCTCAAGCCTTGGCAGTGAATTATCTCACGGGGGTCGAATTTGGTGTGATATTGGGCACCAGCAACTTCTTTGCCCAGATACTCAACTCTCCTCATACGAAACTCAGCTCTGATCAGAAAGATGTTGCGTTGTCGGGATCATGGTATGGAGAGTGGTGGAACGCTCAAGTTGTTCCTATGCTCACCGTGTTGGCTTTGCCAGCTGAAGTTGCAGATGGGGAGAATGAGGTCGCGGCCGTGACTCCTCAAACGCGGCGCCGTGGCTGGCTCTTTCACGGCGCGGGAGGGGTCCAGCTCACATGGGACGCGCTTCGCTTGAGCGCCGAGCTGGGACAAATAGAGAGTGAGGCTGGTCTGCAGCAGAAGCTCGGTCTGACGGGAAGTGGGGGTGTGGCAGATGCGTCTCCGTTTTTTGCTTTCTTAGATCGCGACACTGCCGTGAAAATGCGCAGCGCTCAGATGCGTATGGATTTCGATTTGCATGTGCTGCGACCCTATGCCAAGGCGTCATTTGATCATGTCGAAGTGAGTGAAGTGTTTTTTGCTCAAAGCTGGGGCGTGTCTTTGGGTTTGGAATCTGTGCCCATTGATGGTCAGTATCGAACCCACTTGGTGTTTTGGGGGCGTCAAGATCATCTTGAAAATGCTCAAGCTCAGTCTCGAGGGGTGCTCTTGGGAACGCGGCTCTCATTTTGAGCGGGGTCTTTCGATTCTGCACGACCCCATTGTGTGAGCCTGGAAAAGAAACCCCGAGCGCTGGCTTTGAGAACGGTTCCCGTTGCCACGGACTTGATGTCGATTTCAGGGTCGAGTGTGCGGGCAAGCCCCTCTACGGTGACCATGGCTTTGATGAAGACAGTTGTTGCGGGGGGGAGATAGAGTCCCGCGCGGTAGGCCTGCTGGAAGAGTGCTGCCACGAGCTGTTCAAGGTTTCGTTGTTGGGCCTTGCCTTTGAACTCTTTGTAGACCTGAGCCACTCCTGCACGAAAGGTCGTGCGATCAAAGTTTTCTGGCACCACGGCAAAGCTGAGAAGAGCGTCCATGGCTTGATCGGGGTTGCGACTCAGCATTGCCCGAAGCACATTGGTGAGAGCTCTTCTGGCGGAAAGCGAAAGCTCTCCAGTGAGGCCCAGGTCAATAAAGGCCACCCGCCCATCGGGGAGGAGGAGCAGATTTCCGCCGTGGGGATCACCGTGAAAATGACCTTTTTCAAACACCTGTGTGAGAACTTCTCTCACAACGAGGGTAGCCAGCTCTTTTCTCTTCGGTGAGTCGACTCGATCATTGAGGCTTCCGAGCGGCTCACCTTCTAGGTATTCCATCACCATGATGTCTTCTGTGAGCATGCTCGGGTAGCAGTCCGGAACATAAATGCGTGGGTTTTTTCGACAGCGCTCTTTGAACTCCAATAGATTCTGTGCTTCACGTCGCAGATCCATTTCAGCGCCAAAACTCTCGGCAAGATCCTCGAGTGCGTGTTCGATCATGACAAGATCTTTGCGCAGTTTTGGGGGCAGAAGAGACAGCACACTCCGAAACAAACTCAGGTCTTGCTGCACAGCCTCCTTGATACCGGGCTTGATGATTTTGATCACAACCTCAGTTTGATCTTTGAGGCGGGCACGGTGCACCTGCCCAACGGTTCCCACTCCCAGTGCCTTCTTTTCAATGTGTGAAAAGGGTTTTTCAGGGAAAGCCTCATCGACACGCTTTTTGATTTGGTGAAAGGGTGTTGGGTTTTGTTTGTCGTAGAGTTTGCTCAACCGCTGACACAGTGACGGTGGTAGGATATCTTCGCGTGAAGCGAGAACCTGGCCAAACTTCACAAACACTGGCCCAGCACTTTGGAAGGAACCCGCGAGAACTTCACCGCAGAAAACGAGCATCCAGTCTGATCCGCTGTGGCGGCTGCTGTCTTGCGCCCATTCGCTTGCCACCGTTTGGAGGGCTCGGGCGGTGGCAATCGGCACTCCCCAGCTGCCCAAAGTTATGAAACGTGCAGAGGCTTTCAGCAGATTTTTTCTTGACTTTAACTTCATGATCTCAAAAGCAAGAGCCGTTGAGATTGAGAAGTTCTGCCTTGTATGCGGTTATGAATTCACTGGAGTTTGTGTAGGGCCACATGGTGGTGGCATTCAACGGTGTGCCAGCAAGATCATCTTGGTTGGGGAGGTTCACAAACTCCGCAAAGAATCTGTAGGAGTTTGGAAAGACAGAGACAAAATTCTCATTGAGAGCGAGAAGTGTGAGCTTAGCGGCTTTGAGAGTCTTGGTCCTTCCCACGAGGCTGTTTCCATTTTGTGTTTGTGCAGCAAGCATGTCAACGGTGAAGGTGTAGGTGGGAATGTTGTCATCGTCGTAGGTCACATCAACAAACAGAACCTTTGCTCCGCCAAAAGTTGCGATGGCATTGGCCTGACTTGTGACAGGGCCAGCACTTGCACGTCGAGGGATCATGAGAGGCTCGGCTGAGAGTTCAGCCTCGGGAACACCGGGAATGCCATACTCTGCGTAGGCCGGAACCTTGAGTAAACAGAGATCTTCACTCTGGAGTCTTTCCACCACAACATGGTAGTTTGTGAGACTCTCCACTGTGGCCTGAGCCGTTCTGGCCTGGGCGAACACAGCAACTGTGGATAGTGAAGCCAAAACGAGTGACTGTGAAACAAGACTTTTAGCAGACATACCATGTTTCCTTTCACAAAAAATTGAGCAAAGGCAACTCGTGCATGAGCATGCCGGCTCAACGGGGTTTAGATCAAGTGTATTGAAAAAGGTACGGGTTGGGGTGGCGATGTGCAAAACTTTGGTTATGATCAGATGTGGAAAGCTCGGCTTGAAGAGTTGAAACGGGAGGGAACATTGCACCAAACGCAACAAAAAAGAAGGAGAAGCTTTTGGAAGAGCTTCGCAGTGATTTGGTTGTCGATAGCACTCTTGGGCTACGGCTGTGAAGCCCGGAAGCCAAATGAGTCTGCCGCAAAAGGTCTGTTTGGAAAAAAAGCAGAGCCCGCGCCGGAGCCAGTGGCCTCTGGACCTGTGAGCCCTTTGCAAGAGGGGTATCAACAGCGCTTTTGTTTCTATGAAAAAATGGGCTCTCGGAAGCTCCTGGGTGTGGCCGATTTGAAGCTTATGGGTCCGTTGAACCTTGATCAGGTCGCGACGGCCTGGTTGTTTCGCTCTTGGATTTTACCTAGCAAGGGAGGGCAGCTGCCCTCTTTCCTTCAGCAGGCCGTGGAAGCGTCTCCTTTTGAGTTCTCGGCCGCGCGTGTGTATTCCTATGACAACCCCAAGCAACCTCTCGACTTCAGCTTTCCACTGCGGAAAGAGGATGTCAAAAAGCCGGTAACTCTGCCTGAAACAGGTCACTCCTTTTGGCCAACGGTGCGGGCTGAGGCAAAACTCCACGAAGGCCTTGATTTGGATGAGAGTGACCCCGCGACTTGGAAATGGTACATATACGCCATCTTCACAATGCCGGTGTCTCAAGAGTCTCGAAACTACGCCTACCGGTCTATCGCTGTTCCTTGTGACGAAAACAACCAGAGAATTGAAACGGCCTATCGAAGAAGTGCTGAACCCCTTGCCAAGTTTACCCTTCCGGTGATTCCGCGAAGTGCAGAAGGTGCTGACGAGTAGACTCTCAGAGCAAAAGGTCCGCTCAGAAGCTGTCTTGGGCAGCCATCACTGTGGCATAGAGCCGAATTTGCTTGAGCACGGAAGAAAGTCCGTTGCGGCGGTTCATCGACAGATGTTCTGAAATGCCAAGCTCCTCTAAAAAGTGAGGCTCAAAACTGATAATTTCTTGGGGAGTGCTTCCTGAATAGGCTTGAACGAGCAAGGCGAGAATACCCCTCACAATGGCTGCATCGGAGTCAGCTCGGAAGTGGACACGCCCCTCTGCATCGCGAGAAGGAACAAGCCATGCCTGCGACACACACCCTTCAACAAGAAAGCGATCCAGGCGCTCTTGTTCAGGGAGTCCAGGTGAAGTGCGGCCTAAGTCAATGAGGTGTTTGTAGCGCTTTTCCCACTCTTTAGTTTGCGGGAACGATGCCACAAGAGCTGCGGCTCGCGCGGAGGGGCTGCTTCCTTCCGCTTCGTGTCTTTTTTTGTGGGCACCATCAACAGTGTTCATGGCCGTGCATCCAGAAGCTGACTCATTGCAGCGAGATCTCCATTGTTGAGTCCACCCTCAACTCCTTTTGAGGCGCTTGCTTCAACATCATAGGGGTGAAGGCTCTCAAAATGTTTGACATTCAGAATAAAGTCATCGCAGGGAAGGCTCTCAAGACTTTCGGCGAGGCGGCGTGCCGCGTCTTCGCTAAACATCAAGTTGCGCGCGTTGAGCCTTGCAAACTCTTGCTCATCTTCACGTTTGACAGCGCCTTGTACCGGAGTGCCGAGATGGTTCTCCACGTGGCTTGCCAGCGTTTCGATACGGGGAAGGTTCATGGGGCTTTTGAAACGCAGCACGACATCACCAAAGCTTCGCTGGGCGTGGGGCTCTCCACCAACGCTGGCTTCAGTTCCCATCCACTCCAAAATAGAGGCCGCGTCAACTTTACCCTGTGCTCCAAACATCTGTGAGAACTTCTTTTGATTGAGTTGCCGCGAGAGTGCGGCAGAGCAGGGACAGGTGCTTGAATAGGTGACGCGCAAGGCGAGATCAATTTGTGTCTGGGCGCCCTTGAACTTTTGAGCACGCAGCACCACGGGGTACTCCGTCCAACTTTCGAGTCCTGAAAGAAGGGCAGGCATTGTGGTCAAATGCGTGTAGCTCACGGTGACTTCAGCAAAGTGCGAAATTCCAGCATGAGACTCAAGAAGCTTGTCGAGAATTCCACTGATGTGCTCGGCTGTCAGTTCGTGCTGGGGCAGCTCGGCAGACAAGATGCGGTAAATGCGCGACATGTGAATTCCACGTGCCTGTGCGTCGTCGAGGCTCACAAAGCCGCTTGTTCGCGCCGGTGTTCGTTCGAGTTGAGCATCGGCTGAGTTGCGACGCATCAGGATGGGCACAGCCACCCGGCTCAGGCCCACTCGTTGCAGGCAGCGCGGTAGCTGCGAAACCGTGCTATTGGCGACATCTGGCATTACGGAATTCATGTGAGCGGTCCTTTTTTAGAGGCGAACCCCTCAGCTCAGAGATCGCCTGCACCCCATTCTGAGGGAGTGATAAGACTTTCAACGGTTCATTTCAATGGAAAGCTGGCGAGAGGCTTAAGATTTTTATATTCCTATAGAAAAAAGGAGTCCACGGGGAGTGGGCTCCTGAAGAGATTCTTTCTGAGAGTGGTGAGAACTCTGTTGGGGCTGGGTTGCATCCTGCAACCCTTCAGAAAGACTTAGTTGTTGATCCCGCAGAACTGAAGTGCAGCGCGCACTTCGTATTTGAGATCGAGGCCGTCAACGAACATGATCAGGTCTTCGAAGTCGCTGTCGCGCTGACCGCTCACAACGAAGTTGGCCTGATAGAGACCTCGAGGGCTTCGCTGAGCAGCGCACCATCGGCTCCACCAGCTACCGCGGGTTGTGTCGACCAAAAATCGGTCTCGTCGGGTGTTGGTGAGGAATGGCTCGTTGATGGACGTGCCGTAAGGAACTCGGACTGTGTAAGGGCTCACAGGGAATCCGAAGAATGTGGAACGGCTGGCTACGGTGCCGCGAGAGCCTCTTGTTTTTGTGATCCCGTAGGTCACTTGTTGAGTGAGCTCGCCGATGTACAAACCTTTGGCAATTGTGGCTGGAATGCGCACAACGCAGTTTTTACGGGCGGCAAGAACGGCTCCAGAACCACCGGGCAGCGAAAAGCCCAGGTCGGTGAAGATGACAGAGAGGTCGTTGCCATTGGCGATGACAAAGGCATCCACATCTTTTTGGCATCCTGAGCCTGCGAGTATGGCTCGTCGCTCATCCCAACGAACGGATCCGTCAGAAGCCTGCGCTTGGCTGAAGCCTGCGATGAGTGTTCCGATTGCTGCGATTCCGAGGAGAGATTTTCTTAACATAATGGTGCTCCTTTGAAAAAAAATAGGTTAAAAAAACACTGACAAAAAAGAACAAGTAGTAAAAAAACACACCGCCTAAATTGAGACTGTTACGAACATTTCTTCAACTTGGGCCTGCATCAGTGGTACGTCATTTCGAGATTTTGAGTCAAGTTTCTTGATATCCGAAATATCGGTACACAAATTTTTGTGTATTACAGTTTATAAGTGCTGAAAAGCAGAGCCGAAAACACTTTGCCCGTTCTGGAATGCCTTGTGTTTTTGAGCAGATCTGCGAATTCTCTGGTGTGGCCAATCTCCAAGCTTTGCTCGCTGTTGGTTGGAAAATAGAGCTGAACATATGCCCAAAGGAAAGAAAGGTCTTTGAAATGAAACATAAAAGTAACGAACTGAGGAGTACCCTTGGTCAGCACAGCAAAAAAGTCTCACTATTTACGCGATTTTCAGCGGTTGTTTCTCTATCAGCGTTGGCTTTGTCGCCCGCGTTTGCGAAGCAAGTCGTGATTGAAGACAACGGAAATGAGGGTGTCATCGGTAGCTGGTTGGCTGCTGGTTCAGGGTGCCAGGCAAACTCGCAGCAACAAGGCGATGTTTCTATGCTCTCTGTGAAGCCAGGTGAAAAAAGTGATGATCATCAGCGGGTGACTTTTGAACTCAAGAAGTACCGTTTGAAGCCCCTCCAACAGCGCCAGGCAGGCACAAATAGCCCGAATGCAGAAACGCTTGAAAGCAAAAAAGCTCGTCTCCTCAACTATGCCCGCGAGTGTGCTTTGAGGGTCAACGTGAACCCACCACCCGGCAAACGTTTGAAAATGGCAACGGCTTCGGCGGAGCTTGAGCTCACAAAGGGGCAAGATGCCCAACTGTTGGTTGCTGCCTCTCTCAAAGTTGGAGCAGAGACTGTGACTCAAAGCAGATACCACTTTAAAAACGACGAGTCGTTTCGATACCGTAGACAAAAGGTAGACCTTCTGCCGGGAGGCAGCGCGGTCGAGCAGTTTCCCGAGATCGACTGCAACGCTAAAAAGATCGTTGGTGTGGACCTCACCTTTTTGACCAACAAAAAGAAGGAAGATATTGCTGTGGATGCGCGTCTTTTTGGCCCTGCGCTGCTTGAACTTGAAGTGACGTTTGAAGACTGTGAGTGATTCACGAGCAGCGTCTTGCGCGCTCTAGGCTTGCGCGTTTTCCCTTCAGAAAAGACTCCAGATCGAGGTCCAGTTTGAGGCTGCCAATTCGACAGGCGCGACTGAGGATCTGAGTAACGGCACGAAGCTGTTCGCGAAAGCCTCTCCAATCTTCGCCCTGCAGGCCCGTTTGATGAGCCCATCTGCGTCTTTCACTGGGGTTGTGCTCAAGGTCTTGGTTGAGTTTCTGGAGCCTTAAAAACGTGCTCGGTCGCATGTGCCGGACGTTGCGGAGCTCGTTGCGCAGCTCTGTTTTAGAGCGCACCAGAGTCCGGCAATTTGGCTCGAGAGCATGCAGACGTTTGAAAGAGAGGTAGGCTTTTTTGTCGTTTCTCGACTCCACAGGAATGAGTTTACCCTTTGTTGATGTGTAGTAAACCAGTTTCAACGCGAGGCGGGTGCGTGGGCTCAGATCTCCTGTGAGCGCACTGATCACAACGTAGTCGGCCAGATCACCCATAAGTTCAATTTCCTGAATCGCCAGTTTTCGATTGGTTTGTGAGACTTCTTCAAAAACATAGCGTGACGAAGAGAGTTTTCTCCATGTGGGTGTTTTTTCGGCGACCCAACGGAGATCGCGGTTTTCAGAGTCTGAACCAGAGTGAAGAAAGGAACGGTTGCTCCGAGCTGCGGCCTCAAACTCTCGGAAGGGTCTGAGGTCGGCGTCGTGGTGAATCAGAGCGCCGTGAACTCTTCGTTGGTCTGGAAGGTGCCCCTCGGCGAGTTGGGCTGAGTGAAAAAGGGCGCTCATGAGACTCCAACGCTTCCGCACCGGGGAGCTTCCTGATCGAGATGCGAGTTTCGCATGCGCGGCAATGGTTTGTCGGGTTACCGCTGTGGGTTGAGAGCGGGGGAAGAGCTGGGGAATCTCGAGCAGACGAGAAAGCTTCCCTTTGAGCAAAATGTTTTCGGGTGAACCGCAGCCATAGGTGTGATGAAACGTGGCCACGTGAAGCGCGCGGCGCACCTCTCGGCCGCAGTTTTGTGTGGCAAAGCTCTTGGGATCTTGATCGCCTCTTAGACTGTAAACCGCCAGGCCTCCTGTGCGTGCGTCGAGCTCCGGGCAAATTGCAAAGTGTTCAAAGCTCTCAGTCAGTGTTTCCGAAAGAAGGGGTGCCACGGGTGATTCCACGGCTGCCTCGGGTGGGTCTAGTGGCGGGATTCGGAAAGCGAACAGAGATGAAGAGCTTGTGGGGCTTGGAGTGCAACTCATTGTGAGTGCTACCCACACCGGAAATGTGAGGCGGAGTAGGCACGGCATGAGGCGGCTTGTGCCCAGCAAAGCATTTGACAACCGCACTGTTCAGCCCTTCTTTTCGCCAGTCGAGACTTAGAGACCGCTCGTTTGCTTGGGCTATCGAATGCGAGGCGGCCCTCGATGAGGAAATCTTTACCGTCTGGCGAAAAGGAACTGACGAAGACTCGTTTTGGGCGAAAGAAACAGGTTCAGCGGGCTGAGCGGGCGGCGTTCTTGAGATGGATTGTGGCAGCAAAACCGCGTGTGTGTCGGGAGGTTTTCAACTCTATTCTCACAGGGGAGACGTACTCTCTTGGAGAGGTCTGCTCAAAAAATCCGTACCCTTTGAAGTGATGTTGTTCGCCCGAGCCATCATGCACGACAACGTGCGTGCTTGCCCCCGTTTGCACAGCAAGTGTGATGGTTGAGGAGGCGTCTCGGGCTTGCCACTCACCGAGCTGCATATGGAGGGGTTCGGTGATTCCAAGGGGGAAGGCTTCTGGAAGGTGTGCGCCAATATAAAGAGTGTTCTCGTTACGCAGGCTCTCTCCTGGGTCGGAGTTGAACGGCCTTGAACTGAATTGGATGAGGTCCGGAATGCGAGAAAGTGCTTGGGCAATGTTGTTGAGGACCGTGAGTGAATGTGGCTGGGGATCGGGCTGATTTTTTGGCTCAATGCTGCCAGCTTGATTGAGGGCGACGGGTGCTAGGGTTTGGGCGTCGACCAGCAGTGCTCCTCCCATTCCTGGAGCCACAGGACAACTGTGCACCACTGCTGTGGAGCCCCGAGGGCGCAAAAGCGCATCCTCACCGGAGAGACTTGCAATGGCGCAGCCTTCGGCATGACCCAACGGCGCGGTGTGTTTCTGGCGATGGCCGCCACCCCAGCGTGTTTTCTCCAAGCGGGGGAAGCCAAGAATGGCCAGAGGGATTGACGTGCGGGGAGCGTCGAGTTGGCTCAAGTCGATTGCTTGTTCAGGGAACTGATCGACCTGAAAAACTGCGTAGTCGGCTCGGCTACCGGTGAGCACTGCACTGGCCGCCTCATTGAAAACAACACGAGTGCAGCGGCCGGTGATGGCGCGAGCTGAGGGAGCCCCAAATGTCACGGTTGCCTTGTTGCAATCAAGAGCACCGAGGAAACAATGCCCGGCCGTGAGAACATAACCTTGGCCCAAATGGTTGCCTGTGCACTGAATGTGCTTCTTTCTCTTCTGGAAGGGGAACACTTTAACGAGACCAATGGCCCCTGAAATGCTTCTGAGATGCTGGGGAACTTCTCTTTCACTTGTTGCGAGGTGAAGAGGAGTGGCTTCGGCCAGCTCAGGTGTCGCCCACATAGGGAAAGCGACACAAACACCAAAAGCCATCAGGGTAAGTCCCCTGCGGAAATTGGAGAAACGGTTTGGGCATGGTTTTGGCGGCTGGCTCATGTCAGTTCTCCAAGTGTGTGGGGGTCTTTTGGTTTGGTGCTTCACCACAAAGGGTGCGTTCGACCATGGCGGCCATTCGCTTCGCTCCCAGAACGGAAGGGTGGGCGGTGCGAGGGTTGAGAAAGTAACCAAGATTCTCGAAAAACTCATCCACATTCATAACATGCAGATTGTTTTGGGCGTCTTCTCCCACAGCAACAACGCTGCGGTTCACGGCGTCAAAGGAATCTGCGAGCCCTTGAAGGAATTCTGGAAGCTCCACAAGAACGGCCGCAACTAGGGGGCCCACGATTCCCTTGGTGAATGAGGGCAGCATCACCAAGCCTCTTCCGCCAAGAGGATCTGACGAGAATCGCGGTTTCGAACCTTGAGTGGAGTACCTTTGGAGCGCCCATCTGAGCTCCTCCTGGAGCTTGACTCTGTCTGCGGCAGAGAAGGTGACAGATAGGCTTTGAAGCCTTGCTGGAAATGGGCTTTGTGCAGCAGATGGACCGGAGAAGACGATGCGATCGAGCCAATAGAGGAGGTCATCGATGAGGTTTAGCCCTGTGATTTGTTCAAAATACTGACCAAAGACTGTTGCCAGCACTGGCATATAGTTCCGTGCTTTGAATTTTCTGAGGGGCATATCTGCCAGTCGTGCCATCAACACCGGAACGGGTTCGTAGCCTGGATACCCTTTGGACACGAGGGACATCGCTTGGAGAAAGTCTGCCCGGATGTTTTCTCGTCGCTCCTGATCGAAGATTCTGACCCCAATGGGGGTCTGCTCCAAAACCGCAAACACAATTCGCACGAGCGGGCTTTCCGCCCCTCTTTCATTGAGGCGGTAGAGCGCTTCCATGACGGTGTCCCAGAAAAGTGTGTCAACACCAAAAACGACACTGGGCTGAAGCGAGGCGAGGTGTGCCGCAAAGGAATGCACGGCTTGTTCCCTCAACTCGGGATCGCGCCACTGACTTTTGAGAAGGGCTTGAACGACTTCTGGGTTGCCGTATTGCATGAAAAGATCTTCAAGGAATCCACCGTCGATGGACAGGTCAAAAACGCTTTTGGGTTGGGCTCCCTCCGTGGCGAAACGACCCGGAACGGTGCGCATCAAGGTGCCATAGGGGCCGTTCTCGCGAACTCTCACCTTCTTCCTCTGGCGCAGGGGGCCGCCAACTTTATTGGCTTCGGAGAGGAGCTCAGGGTCGCCATTCACAATGCGGGTCTTGTTGGTGGAGGAGAGGTGTCCGAAAGCACCCCGTGCCGGGTCGTAGAGCCACTCTCCTGTGTACCCAAAATCTTTGAGGTGTTTTTTAGAAATGAGTGCAGTGGGCTTTGTTTTGCTGTCGTTCTCCAACACGTAGATGGACTCAAAACGAAACTCGGCGGGATTTTTCCACGGCGCCGAGCTCAGAAAATGTGTGAGGTAGTTTCGCCTGACCCAAAACTGTCCGTTCGACAGCTCTGTGAACCCCTGCACATTCGGAGCAGAATCACAGCCCATGCAGCCATGGCCAAAGCTTGCGCCAATATTCACAATTCTTGAAAAAAGTTCAGACTGCCGAGAAGCACTCAGGTTGTTGATACAGAATTGCTCCACTCCCTTTTCAAAGGGGGCCGCTTCTGCCGCCAACTGAAAGCAGAGGAGGAGAGGAGCTCCAAGGAGAGTCGGGAGTGCCGATCTGACCGATGCGTAAATCATCTGCTGCCTCATTCAGTTGTTTAGGAATGAACTCAATTTTGGCCGAGCTGAAATGTGCTGTCAATTGGCTTCTTCATCTTTCCGGCATCTTTCCAAGTCTTCTGGAGTGAGTGCTCGGAGGTGAAGTTGTTGGGGCACAGGCCTTTTGTTAACGTAGCAGAGATAGGCTGAAAGGGAGATGAGTGGCGAGTTGTGTTTTCCATTTTTTTCTGAGTGAAAATCTGAGATCCTGCTCAAAAGGAACCTTTGATAGCGGCTGTCGTGTGTAAACACCTGCGCCACAGCATTCAGATAGCGCACCATTTGAGAGATGTGGCCTATTGCAGGTCGCCCCGTTTTGTAGTCGATGACCACCACAGTGAACGTGGGTGGTTCTTCGAAGAGTGTGGGCTGAGCCTTTTCGTCTAAGGCTTGTTTTTTTGAAGGATTTCTCTGCAAGACCTCTTCAACATTCAACAGCGACGCGGGTGGCAGGCCGCCGGGAAGATCGCTCGTTTTGCACACACATATAAGATCGACAATGTGTCGGCTTGTGTCGACAACAGAGAGCTCTCCGGGAGCTGTTTCAGCCGGTTTTTGCGTCCATATCTCAAATTCACGCAGAAGAAGAACGGACTTTTGCTCCAATTGGGAAAGTGCGCCACTGTGATTGGCTCCGGGAGAGGGGAGAACTGATGTTGGGTCTTCCAACTCGCGTTCTGCATGGAACAAAAGCCCTTCCTGAATGAGCTCAATCCTGCCCTCTTGGCGCCGCTCTTTTTGAGGGGTGTCATCGTGCGCCGAGTTGCCAATTTGAGCAGCAAGTGTTTCCTTGGCGATGCCAGACCCAGAGGTGAGCTGTGTTTCAGCAGCGTGGAATTCCCAAAACGCTGGCCAAGGCGGTGCTTTGATGCTGGTGGGCTGGAGGGCTCGATCTCTATGAGGGGCTGTCTCTTCAATCCAAGCCGTTTCTTCTAAAGAACTTGATGAGTCGTGCAGTCTTGCCTCAACAGCCTTGAGGCGGTCTGAAAAGCTGGGTGCGGAGCGGTCGCAATAGGAAACCGATCGATCGGCATGCTCAGGCTTGAGCTGTGCCCACTCGGAGTTGAGCCAGGGCTCAACAGTTTTTTTGCTGCGCTTCCTTCCTTTCTCGGCGTGAATTTCAGAACGAAGAAGAAACAGGTTATCGACATAGGAACCAAGTGTTGTGGCGATCAGGCCCTTGAGTTCTTTGCTTCTTCTTTCCGGTGGGTCTTCCAGGGTGAGCGACGACAAGTGATCGCGGAGAGACTTGGTGTTGCCTTTTCTGCCCCGGCCGGCAAAGAGCACCAGCTGTTCTTCAGCCCGCGTTATGGCAGTGTAGAAGATGCGACTCCGTTCAAAGAGCTTTTCGGCCTTTTCTTGGAGCTTGAGCTCATTTGTTGCCTGTTGTGAAGATGTTTCTGTCTTCTGATCAGTTTTTTTCTTTGCTCGGGAGAGATCAATGTGGGGAATGCGGAGACCGGGTTTTACGGCTGTGTGCGACTGGATACGTTCGAAAACCTCAAGATGCTCGTCGGTTTTGTCGAGCCACTGCACCACATTTCGATCGCTGAAGTCGATGCTCCGAAAAACGGAAAGGTCAGAGCCTCCACTCTGTTTCGGCATAAAAAAGACAACAGGCCATTGCAAACCTTTGGCCCCATGAACTGTCATCACCCGGAGGCTCTCGGGCGCAGAAAGGGCAGAGAAACCGTCATTCTGGGGTTGCCATTCAAGCAGGGAGATCGGAAGCAGGCTCAGGAGGTCGATGGCGACTTGTGTGGTGTTGGAGGTGTGTTTGCAGAGATCTTGGAGTTCTTCTCGCCAAATGTGATTCTCAAAAGCTTGTGAGAAACGGCCGCCCCAAATTTTCATTTGCGAGAAAAAAATCTCCTCGCGTTTGTCTTGGCCGGCCTGCCCGTGATCTTCAACCTGAGAGGGAGGAGGTGGTGTGTCGGTGAGCGGTCGGGCAAGCAAGCGCCACGCCGCAAAAAGATTGCTCTGGGCCAGCTCGCGACTGCGCTTGTGGGAGACTGCGAACTCCTTGAGTTTTTGCTGCCAGTTTGCTTCTGGATCTGGGCTTGTTGCCCGGGCGGTGGTGAGAGGCTGTGTCGCCACCACCCGAGCAACAGCCATTGCGGCCTCTGGCATGCTCAAGTCCAAGAGAGGGCTCGTGAAAATCTCAAAAGCGGCAAGACTGGAGTATCGCGTGAACTCTTCAAGGCTGTCGCACAGCACCAGCAGCAACAGTTTGAGGGCAACTCTCTGCCCAAAGGGCAGTTGGTTGTTTTGGCCGGTAGCGCGTGCAGAAGACACGCAAGGGACTCCTGCACGGGAAAGTGCCGAGCGAACAAGGTCACAGTCTTTGTTGGTCTCACACAAAACCACGCACTCCTTTGCGCTGCGGCCACTGGCGAGGAGATTCTGAACGGCTTGAACCAACAGCTCCAGCGAAAGATCTGCGGAGGTGGCCTGGCCCAGATCAAGGGCCTCACCGGGGTAGCGCTTTTTGTTGAGGCTTTGGGTGTAGATCTGCAGTCGGGGTGTGGGGGGAGCTGTGGCAAAGGACTCACTTTGCTTTCCTGCCAAAAGATCGCGACCCAGCACACGGTTGCGAAGCGCTGCCTGACCGTGTCTTGACGCCCAAAAAGCTTCGGGAATGCTGGGGTCGCGGAAAGACAGTGCTTCTTTTGAGAGGGTGTTGAGTTCTCGCAGAAGCTCAGGGGCACTGCGAAAGTTCTTGAGCAACTCCACATGATGCCAATTGGGATCTGTTTTGAGGTCGTGAAAAACACTGACCTTGGCCCGTCGAAAGCCATACAAAGACTGCTTGGGGTCGCCCACAACAATCATTCGGGCCTGGGAGAGGTGAGCGAGCCGGGCCAGCAGCTCATGTTGTGCAGGGTTTGTGTCTTGGTATTCGTCCACAATCAATTCGCGAAAGGCGAAGGGAAGCTGTGGCTCAATTAAGGAAGAAGGAGATCTAGGGCTACGAACAGCGGTCATGTCTCCCGACGAAGCACAGAAGAGATTGTGGAGGAACACGAGCCGGTCGGTGTGTGTGATTTGCCCACTGCGAAGGCGTTTCAGATGCCAGCGGCGGCCATATTCGCAGAGGAGATTGAAGATGGAGCGGAGCGCTGGGTGCTCCGAGTCTTGCAGCACCTCCGGAGTTGGTTCTGCTGCGAGCAGGCAAGCTTCTGAGTTTAAAAAAGAGAGGATCTCATCTCGCGCACCACGCCTCCCGAAGGCTTTGAGAGACTTGAGAGCTCCTGCAAGGAGGAAGTCGAGCAGCAAAGCCTCGTCCATTGGGTTTGGAGTGCTGCTTTCAAGCAGGGCGACCAGCCCCTTTTCCATTTCCGCACAAGCGAGATCATCCTCCACAAGTTGGGGCTGAGGAACAGTGTCCATCTGTGGCGAGTTCGCTGGTGAGTCGGGATTCAGAAAGGCAGACTCCCAAAACACGGCATAGTGGCTCTCAAACAGGCTCATCAGAAGACTGTCGATGGTAGAGATGTTGATCAGGGCGCTCATTTGAAGAGCTTGTGAGTCTCCTGAGTTCACAAGAAGCTGACGAACACGCTGGCGGAGTTCTTTGTCAGCGGCACGGGTGAAGGTTGCAAGGAAAAGCTCGTATGGTGCCACACGGTGCTCTTGCGGAGCAGCGGTGAGTTTCCACATCACCCGCTCGGCAAGCACGGCGGTTTTTCCGGCACCCGCTCCGGCCTCTATGATGAGGTTCTGCCTGGGTGAAGCTGTGGGTGACTCGCAGGGGAAAGTGACGCACTCACGCTGTTCTTGAGTGAACTTTGGGTTGATGGTCATGGTTGCTCCCCGGTGCCCCGGGGGCAAAGGCTCTTGTAAGCACACATTTCACACATTGTTTCATGCAGCGGCTGTGCTGGAAACTCGCCGGCTTGCAGTCGGGCGGCCTGAGACTCGTAGAAGAGCTGCAACCTATCGCACTCCTCCCGCCCAGACGAGCAGCTTGTTTTGAGGTGTGCACCCAATAAGCTCTCCTTAGACCAGTCTAAGCTTCCGAGGCGGTACAGGGCAAAAGACAGATCTGGGAAGGCGGAAGGATGCACGTCACTTTGCTCTTCCAATCGTTTTTTCCAGGCGAGAATGTAGAGCCCTCCCTGCACGCTCAATCGATGCTTATTGGGGCGAAAGAGTGGGTTGGGAAAAAGCACGAGCTCAGACTCCTCCCGGGGCAGCTTTGAGGTTTTGTAGTCGATCAGCTCGTGGCTTTGGGTATTGCCGCTGAGGTCTTCAACGTGGTCGACACGATCGATGCGCCCGGAGAGCCGCAGTTCCCCGAGCTTGAGAGAAACAGGCTGCTCTACAAAGGCAACCTTTCGGCGTCGCCCGTTACGTGCGTCTGTCCTGTGCCGTTCAGCTTCAGTGAAGAGAAATCGAATGAAAAAACGCTTACGGGCCTCTCGACTCAAGCGTTGAGAAAGAGAGAGCCGCGTGGCCGGGAGGTCTTTGGCGGGAAGGCTCTGTGATGATGCTTCTCCAAAGAAAAGGGTTTGGAGCACACTTTCAATTCCCTCAAGAGGTAAGCCTGCTTTGCTGTTCGAAAGTGAAGTCAGCCATTGCTCTGGGTCGTTCGACACGAAAGTCTGGGTCGAAAGCAGATCCCGGGCCCACCCTTCAAGGAGATCCGGAAGAAGAGATGTCTGACCACCCTGGAGCTGCCAAAAATTCAACGAAGTTGTGAAGGCTTCCAATGCAGCATGGGTGTGGATACCCGACTCAAGCGGATTGTGGCTCAGATGGTCAGGATGATCTTCCTCAAGCTGCATCACGTGCCTTAAGTAGAACTGTAGGGGGCAATGAACATAGGTTTCAAAGGCGGTGACGCTGACGCTTGCGGGAACCGCTTTCGGGGTTCTCGAGTGTCGAGTGGCTTGAATGAGATCACGCTTTTGCAGCCATTTGGGGTCTTGGCCGTGCTTCCAGAGCTGTGGGTTGCAGCGAAGCGAAGGCGGTAAGGGAGACTGGGGTGCATGAGCGAGTTTCTCAGCGTTGGGAACAAAGTCGTCCAGTTCCTTCAGATCGTCGGGGCAGGGCAAGACAAAGGCCAGAGGAGTCTCCCCGGAAACCAGGCTTCTCCAAAAACAACGATACATGAGATCGCTCGCCGGAACTTCAATTGCCACACCTTCTCGGGCCAAACGATGGATCACTTGGTTGAGTGTGCGAACATTAAGGGAGGGTTGTCGGGGGCTGTGAGGGCGCCCGAAAACGCAGATGTTTGTGGGGTCTCTGCGGGTCGCAAAAAAAGACAGAGCTTGAGGAAGCCCATGAAGGGGGTGGGCTTTGCCGACGTGGTAACGTGCCGTGCGCATGAGGAGGCGAAAACGATGGCTCGTGCTCCGCAGAGGGAGAGCCAAATCAAAGGTTTTGACCACCTGAGAGAGCAGTTCAAAATGGGGCTCCAGGAGTGACTGTGTGAGTTGAAACTCCGCCAGCTCCTCCTTGAGGTTCTCCTCCACCACCTGAGGGCGAGCGGAGTCAGGGTTGAGATCAGAGAGAGAGTAGGAGTGACTGCCCGCTGCTTCAAAATTTAAGCTCCGATCGTGTTCCGTGCTGAGATCGCCTTGCAGGAGAAACAGTTCGTTGCGGCTGGTGCCGGGAGGGACTCCGGGGATCTGGGCTGGAGTCTCTGGTTTGTCAAGAGCCACACGGGTTTGGTGAAGGAAAAGGGCAAGGTCAGGAAAAACGGTGATCGATTGCACCGAGTGTTCGGAAAGAGGGCTTTCCTCGCTTGGCGCGAGCACGGTCGTGGTGGCGCGAATCACATTGGCATGAGGACGGATGGTGGGGTTGCCTGAGAGATACAGGTCTTGCAACTGTCGGCGCAGGGTCTGACAGGCGTCGAAGAGACCGTCTGAAAAAACGGCTGAAAAGTTCCCAGGTCTGTGTGTGTTTTCTGCGCCGTTCCCCTTTTGGACTCCATAGCTTGGACCTTCCAACCAAAGGCACACTCCCTCTGCGCCAGGAACACGTGGGGGAAGAGCCTTACAGAGCTGCTGCAGATCACCTTCTGAAATCAGAGCAAAACCGCGTTGCAATATGGATTGCAATCTCGTGTATTTATCGAGAATGAGCTTTGAGCCTTGAAAGGTGGCGAGGAGTTGTGTGAGTGCTTGGAGTCCGGCTCGGACGCTCCTGTTTGAGGAACGCACTCCCTTTGTGCTGTCGTGCGGCTGCAGAGAACTGTTCAAGATCATTTTTGCCAGGGACGTCTCTGGGGGCAAAGGTGTGTCAATCAGAGTGAGAAGCTGCTTGGAGAGAGGGAGAGAGTCTGTGCCAGAGTAGCCACAGCAAAGGAGAATTTGTTCCACAAGCTTTTCTTGCGACACGATGTCAAGATATGGTTGCCGCAGATCCGCCAGGGTGAGCTCTCCGAATGAACCCAATCCAGGGCATTTCTT
>JANQPW010000905.1 GCA_028285285.1 Silvanigrellales bacterium | reverse complement strand
GAATTTTGCCGAAGCCACTGTGAAGAAGGACAGCTCAAGCCTTTAACTGCCTGAAAGATACCTCGTTCGTTACCGGAGCCATCCAAGCCAGCATCAATAGCTGTGGAGAAAGCCTGAGTGGCGTCAGCGTCACCTTTGGAAATGAGGCCACGCATACACCCGTCTTCAGGGTCTGTTGTCACAACTCCAATGCGCCAGTCAGAATCGGCCACGTAAGTGAGGAGTGGTCCAAGCTTGTTCGAGAGGTTCGCCTGTTCTTCTTGCATCGATCCGGAGTTGTCAATCACCACCAAAAGGTCGAGAATCCCCGCGGCAGCGACCTGATCGAGGGTTTCCACGTAGGGTGTTCCATCCATCCCTTGAGTGAAGGATTTCGTGATTGACGGTCTGTCGACCTGCGTGAAGTTCTTGGTTGAGGAGGCCGTCTCATCGACCAAAGTGATGGGTTGGGAGGTCCAACCGTCATCGACCATAAAACTGCCCTGTGACTCTTTAACAGTCGAAACCAAGAAGGCTTTCTCAACCGAAACAGCTCCGCCTCCATCTCCCGTTCCGCCTGTGAGAGTGCCGTCTCCACCTTCACTTCCAGAACCACTGTCGGTGATGGTGACGTTGATCACATCGCCTTCACCGCCGTCTCCAGTGCCGGAGCCAGAACCGGCGGCACCGCCTGCAGCTCCGTCTCCGGAGTCGGTAATGCCACCGACGATATCTCCATCAACGTTGGAACCATCACCAGGGAGCTCATTGCCATCACCGGCTGAGCCGTCTTCTTGGGCGCCTTCACCACCAGGTGCAGCAGCAACGCCGTCCTGAAACTCGGCATCACCCGCTCCACCGGCCTCTCCGGCATCTTCTCCTCCGGGAAACAGGGCCTCTGGATCGGGTGGTTCTGCCAGAGAATCTCCGTCGACACCGGCAACCTCGGCATCACCGGAACTTCGATTAGAGCCCCTCTCCGCAGCCGGATCAATCAGGGGTGCATCGCGGGCCTCCAGCCTGGCTTCGGCCGACTGAGTGAAAGCCGGATCCTCGCCAGAGCATGAGCTGAGTGCGAAGGCGCCGAGGCCCACGACCCAATAAACACTGTGGGTGAGACATCTTGTCTGAGAACGCATGGAAAAAGCTCCTCTAGTGGGGTCCTTAACCAGCAGCAACAATCTTCCGTGAACTGCGGAAATGAACCCTTGTTTCTCCATCTTTCAACTCGGAGCGTGGCCTCGCAAGTTAACTATCCCTTAAAAGTTCTGTTATTTTGAGCCCATAGAAGACCACAATAAAGATGATAAAATGAACACCATTGAAGTCTGAGAGATCGGTCAGAATCTGACTCACAACGGGACATAACCCTCTCTCAGCGCAGGAGAATTTCTTTGCCACCCAAAAAAGAACAAGAAGAACCAGTGGTTTACAACCAGAAATCGTCTCAAGCTGTCTCAATTGCAATTCTGGGGGGGGCCTTCGATCCGCCGCATCTTGGCCATCTCGCAATGGCAACCCATGCTCTCCAAGCTCGCTTTTGTTCTGAAGTTTGGTTCATGCCAAGCCCCGATCGCTGGGATAAAACCATGAATCTCAAAGAGAAAGATCGAAACCTTCTTCTGAAAGCACTCCTCAGTGACGCACCTGTGGAACTTCAGAAACGGCTCCACACATCAGACTTCGAACAAAAACTGGGCGAGTTCAGAGGCTCTCTTCACTTGCTGCGGAAACTGCAAGAGGCTCACCCCAAACAAAACTTTGGATTTCTTATGGGTCATGACACTCTCTTGAAAACTCATGAGTGGACAGATCTGGCCACACACCAAAAAACCGGGAAAGATTTTCTCAATGAAATTCCTTGCCTTATCTTCGAGCGCCCTCCTCCAACCCCTCACGTGGCGCCCAACACCGGCAACAGCTCGACCTTGCAGCAAGAAGCCGGCTGGAACCCTTTGACCCGCCGAGCTCCCTCACTGGGTCTTGTGATGCCGCAGACCAACTCCGTAGACCTTGACACTCTTTCAAGCACCTTGGTCCGAGAGATGGTGCGCAGGATCTGGAACGAAACACCTTCTCCTTCCCCTCAACAATGGAAGGCATTAAGGGCTTACGTGGGAAGTTCAGTGTGTTCGCTCATTGCAACAAAGGGCTATTACCACAAGAAGCGTCTCGCGAAATGAGACTCAAAACGTTTTAGCCAACAACAAGATTTGGGTTCTGGTCAGCTTTTTCAAGAACGGAACGCACCTTGTCTCGAATATTGGCAGAATGCCTCACTCCCATGTGGGCAACTGTGTCGGAGCCCATCACCGACGCAATTTGAGCACAGACTGTGAGAGGAAGATGCCGCGTGAGCCCAAATAGGAACCCACCCGCATAGAAGTCACCTGCACCTGTGGTGTCCACCACCTCAGTGGCCTGAGCCGACACGTGCACAACTTCACCCTTGTGCGCCACATAACTCCCATCTGCACCATCTTTCACAATGGCCACATCAACCCACTCTCCCAAAGCCTTGGCTCCAGCTTCGCCACTGGAACCCGTGAGCATCTTCGACTCTTGTGAATTGGCAAAGGCCACATTGACCGCACTCTGGAGCAGTTCTCGCAACTCAGTTCCAGAGCGGTCCACCACAAAGGGGTCTGCCAAGTCGAGGGCAACCAGGCAGTCTGAGCTCTTTGCCTGCTTCAAGGCATGACGAATAGCCTTTTTCTGGTTACTTGTGTCCCACACATATCCAGTGGTGAAG